>JASLFY010000419.1 GCA_030150425.1 Yimella sp.
GGCCATGCGCGCGTCGAGAGTTTCGCCGCGATCGATCCCTGATCGCGGCGACCTGCGCGGATGAGCGCCAGCCCTGATCGCAACGCCACGCTGGGCGGATTCGCCGCCATCCTGCTGTGGTCTTCGCTGGCGCTGCTGACCACGCTGACCGGCGACCTGCCGCCCTTCCTGGTGCTGGCGATCGGCTTTGGCTGCGGCGGCGCCATCGGCCTGCTGCACGTGCTGCGCCAAGGCGGGCCTGGCCTGCGCTCGATGCGCGCGCCGCTGCCGGCGCTGGCGCTGTCGACGGCCGGACTGTTCGGCTACCACGCCCTGTACTTCTTCTCGCTCAAGCACGCGCCGCCGGTCGAAGCCAGCCTGCTCAACTACCTGTGGCCGCTGCTGATCGTGCTGTTGTCTGGATTGCTGCCGGGCGTGCGCCTGCGCGCGGGCAACCTGGCCGGCGCGATGCTGGGATTGTTCGCGGCGGCGCTCCTGGTCACCGGCGGTCGCGGCATCCATGTCGATCCTTCCGCGGCCGGCGGATATCTCGCCGCGGTCGCCGCCGCGCTGGTGTGGGCCGGCTATTCGGTGCTCAATCGTCGCTACGCGCACGTGCCGAGCAGCGCGATCGTCCCGGCCTGCCTCGCGGTCGCGCTGCTGGGATGGATCGCGCATCTCGCGTTCGAGCCTGCGCGCGCCATCACCGGCTCGCAGTGGCTGGCAATGGTCGCGATGGGCATCGGCCCGGTCGGCGCGGCGTTCTGGCTGTGGGATGGCGGCACCAAGCGCGGCGACATCGCGCTGCTCGGCGGCCTGTCCTATCTCGCGCCGCTGCTGTCGACGCTGCTGCTGGTCGCCAGCGGTCGCGCGCAACCGCACTGGATCCAGGCGGTCGCGATCGCGTTGCTGCTGGCGGGCGCGTGGCTCAGCCTGCGCGCCTCGCGCGGCGAAGTTGCGGTGCCGATGGACTAGGCCGGCGCTTCAGTCGCGATCGCTGCCGCCATCGCCGGCAGCCGCGAGATCCGTCGGGTCGGGATCGTAGGCCAGCAATTCCCCGGGCTGGCATCCGAGCACCAGGCACAGCTTCGAAAGCGTCGAAAAGCGCACGCCGCGCACCTTGCCGGAACGGAACAGCGACAAATGGGTTTCGCTGACGCCGATGCGCGCGGCGACCTCGCGCGCGGTGAGCCCCGAACGCGCGAGGAAGTCGTCGAGAACGATGCGAACCGGCATCAGAACATGCCATCCAGTTCGGAATGGACCTCTCCGGCGCGCTCGAGCACCCGCGACAGCATCGCCAGGGTCAGGCCCGCCACGCACAGGGCGATGCTGTCGATGTCGTAGGCGATCAGGTAGCCGGGATCGTTGCCCGCGAGTCGCTGCAATCCCGGAACCGCGAACAGGGCGAGCGCGGCGCCCAGCGCAAGCAGGGTGCCGACCCTGCGCAGGGCCAGCGCCAGCACCGGGGTGTGGAAGGCACCCGAGGCGAGTTCGCGCAAGGCCATGCGGACCCACCAGATCGCCGCGATGTAGCAGGACTCCGGGGCCGCCGCGGTGGCCTCCATCGCCAGCCGGGAGCGCAGCTGCGGCGTCGAGCCGCCATGGAGGATGGCAAGACCGATGGCGCCGAATCGCTCGGCCAGCATCATCAACACCAGGGCGGCCAGCAGGAAGCCGGTCCAGCGCGCCAGGCGGGCGCTGCGGGCTCGCAACGGGGCAGACAGGGGAAGCGTATCCATGGTCTGAAATTTAAGTTTGACTTAAATTTTTTGTCGGGTTAGTTTTAACTCTAACAACAAACATGGACGTCCGCGATGTATTGCCTCCAGACCCGGCAACTGAGCCATCGATTCCAGGAAGGCCCGGCCGTTGCCGGCATCGACCTCGCGGTCCCCACCGGCAGCATCTACGGCTTCCTCGGGCCGAACGGGGCCGGCAAGACCACCACGCTGCGCCTGCTGCTCGGGCTGCTGCGGCCCCAGCAGGGCGAAATCCTGGTCTTCGGCGCTCCCGTGACCCCGGCCGGCCGGCCGCGGGTGATGCGCCGGATCGGCGCGATGATCGAAAGCCCCGCGTTCTACGGCAACCTCACCGCGCGCGAAAACCTGTCGCTGCTGCAGCGCATCCACCGCTGCCCGCGCGAACGCATCGACCAGGTGCTGGAGCTGGTGGGACTGGCCGCCACCGGCGACAAGCGCGCCGCGCAGTTCTCGCTGGGCATGAAACAGCGACTGGGGCTGGCGATGGCGCTGCTGCACGGGCCCGACGTGCTGATCCTCGACGAACCCACCAACGGCCTCGATCCCGCCGGCATCATCGAGATGCGCCAACTGCTGCAACGGCTGAACCGAGAACGCGGGATCACCTTCCTGGTATCCAGCCACCTTTTGGCCGAGGTGGAAAAGTTCGCCACCCATGTCGGCATCCTCGACCATGGCCGGCTGCTGTTCCAGGGCAGCATCGCGGAACTGCAGGCACAGCGCCGCGCGACCGGCGTGCTGCGGCTGCGCACCAGCGACGACCCGGGGGCGGAAGCGTGGCTGCGCCGCGCCGGCCATGCCGTCCGCCACGACGACGCAGGCCTCGCCCTGCCGATGCTGGACGATGCCGCCATCGCGGCCACCGTCGCCGCACCGGTCGCCTCCGGCATCGGCATCCACGCCGTGGCGGCGACCCATACCGACCTCGAGGACATCTTCATGGACATGACCGCTGGCGACGCGCGCCGGGAGGCCGCATGAGCGCCGCCGTGTTCCCCGCGGTGTTGCGCGGCGAATGGCTGAAGCTGCGCCGCACCTGGACCGTGGCGATGGTGATCGCCTGCGCCTGCTTCACCCCGATGATCGTGCTGGCCATGCGACTGGTCCGCCATCGCGGGCTGGCGGCACTGCACGCGACGCCCGACTACTGGCAACGGCTGTGGCATGCCGCCTGGGAATCCTCCGCGATCTTCTTCCTGCCGATGGGCACCGTACTGGCGACCAGCCTCGTGGTCCAGGTCGAATTCCGCAACCACGCCTGGAAGCAATTGCACGTGCTTCCGGCACGCATGCCGACGCTGTATTTCGCCAAGCTCGCGGTGGTGGTGTC
>JASLFY010000102.1 GCA_030150425.1 Yimella sp.
GCCCGGGCCGCGGCACGGGACGGCGTCGGTCGCCGCGCTGGACCTGCTGCGTACGGCTGCACGGGACGGGGTCGGCGTCGCCGCCGGCGACACCGCGGGACGGGCCGCCGGGTTCGGCCACATCGTCTACCGCGACACCGACCCGCGCGCGGGCATCCTGCTCGACCTGCTGCGCCCGATCGCCCCGGACACCGTCGAACTCGTGGACGCCCTGACCGTCGAGGTCGTCCGCCGCCACTCGCTGTGGCCGAATGTCGACCTCGCCCTCGCCGCCGCCGTCGTCGGGTTGGGACTGCCCGACCACAGCGGCGAGACGGTCTTCACGATCGCGCGGATGGCCGGCTTCCTGGCCCACGCCCGCGAGGAACAGGGTCACCCGCTGCGGTTCCGCCCGAGGGCGTCGTACGTCGGCCCGTCCGGTGCTCCGGATCCGGACCGGGTCACGGAAGTGGCTGCGGCGCAGGCGGACCCACGTAGCGCGAACTCGGACGGATGATCTTGCGCTGCCGCGCCTGCTCCAGGACGTGCGCGGTCCACCCGACGGTGCGGCTGATGGTGAACGTCGGGGTGAACAGCTCGCGCGGGATGCCGCACTCCTGCATGACGACACCGGCGTAATACTCCACGTTCGCCCGCAGCTTCCGGCCGGGCTTGTGTTCGTCGAGCACCCGGACGACCTCGTCCTCCACCGCCACCGCCAGCTCCGCGGTCGGACCACCGAGTTCGATCGCGGTGCGCTTGAGCAGCTCCGAGCGCGGGTCCTGGGTCCGATACACGGCGTGCCCGAACCCCATGACCCGGTCCCCCGCCGCCAGCTGCTCCCGGGTCCAGTCTGCGGCGCGGGCCACCGAACCGATCTCGTCGAGGGCGTCGAGTGCGCGGCTCGGGGCGCCGCCGTGCAGCGGGCCGGACAGTGCGCCGATCCCGGCGACGACACACGCCCCCAGATCGGCACCGGTCGAGGCCACCACGCGCGCGGTGAAGGTCGACGCGTTGAATCCGTGGTCGACGGTCAGGCACAGGTACCGGCTCAGCGCCGCGACGTGCTGGGCGGATGGCTCGGTCCCGGTCACCGCCGCGAGGTAGCTGCCGACGTAGCCCAGCTCCGGACGCGGCGCCGCCGGTTCGACGCCCCGGGAGACGGCGTACGTCGCCGCGGCCAGCCAGGGCATGAAGCCGGCCACGCGCAGGGCGGCCGCCGAGCGGGCGCCCTCGTCGAGGTCCCACAGCGGGCGCTCGCCCACGATGGCCGCGTACGCCGACACCCCGGTGCGCAGCGCCGCCATCGGGTCGCCGCCGGCGCAGCGCAGCACCTGTGTCACCGCGGTACGGACAGATCCCGGGACGTCGAGCGCCTGACGTACCTGCTCGTCCCACCCTGATCCGGCGGTCGGCAGCGAGCCGAACTGCACGAGGTGCCAGACGTCCTCGAAGGTGCGTCGTTCGGCCAACTGGGTGGCGTCGTACTGGCGGTAGTGGAAGAAGCCCTCCTCGCCGCGGACGTCACCGACGGAGGTGTCGGCGACGACGACCCCGGCGAGTCCGGCCGGCGCGATCAGGGGCGCCGTGACCGTCGTGTTCTCGTTGTTCGTGCTCGAGTTCGTGTCCATGCGCCCAGCGTCCGCCGCGGTCGCTCCCCCGCCTATCTGGACGCCGTCAAGATGACCCCTACCGGCCGGTCGGACTTCGCCGACGGAGCGCCCCGGCGGCGGGCGTACGCTCGCGGTCATGCGCATCGAACACCTCGGCTTCGACCCGGATTTCGTCGACTACCAGCAGGCGTGGGACCTGCAGCGGGAGATCCACGCCCGCGTCGTCGCCGGTGAGCAGGAGGACACCGTGCTGCTGCTCGAGCACGCGCGCGTCTACACCGCCGGCAAGCGCACCGAGCCGCACGAGCGCCCGTTCGACGGCACTCCGGTCATCGACGTCGACCGGGGCGGCAAGATCACCTGGCACGGCCCTGGCCAGATCGTCGGCTACCCGATCGTGCACCTGCCCGAGCCGCTCGACGTCGTGGCGTACGTGCGCCGGCTCGAGCAGATGATGATCGACGTCTGCTCCGACCTGGGACTGGAGGACGCCGGGCGGGTCGAGGGCCGCAGCGGCGTCTGGTTCCCGGCGGCCGACGGCAAGCCGGAGCGCAAGGTCGGTCAGATCGGCATCCGGGTCAGCCACGACGTGACGATGCACGGCTTCGCGCTGAACTGCGACTGCGACCTGTCGTGGGCGCAGACGATCGTGCCGTGCGGCATCCCGGACGCCGGGGTGACGACGCTGTCCCGGGAGCTCGGCCGCGACGTGCCGGTCAGCGAGGTCCTCCCCTACGTGGAGAAGCGGCTCACCGAGGTGCTCGTCTGAGCCGAGTCACCACCCGCGTAGGCTGGAACGAAGCGTGCTGCGATCCGCCACCGGCGAGACCGAGCATCACACGAGAGCACACGAAGGAGCGCGTCGACGATGACCGTCGCACCCGAGGGACGCCGCCTGCTGCGGGTCGAGGCCCGCAACGCCGAAACCCCGATCGAGCGCAAGCCGAGTTGGATCCGCACCACCGCCAAGATGGGGCCGGCCTACACCCAGCTGCATTCGATGGTGAAGAACGAGGGCCTGCACACCGTCTGCCAGGAAGCCGGTTGCCCGAACATCTTCGAGTGCTGGGAGGACCGCGAGGCGACCTTCCTCATCGGCGGTGACGTCTGCACGCGCCGCTGCGACTTCTGCGACATCGCGACCGGCCGCCCCACCGAGCTCGACATGGACGAGCCGCGCCGGGTCGCCGAGTCGATCCAGCAGATGAACCTGCGCTACGCCACCGTCACCGGTGTCGCGCGTGACGACCAGCCCGACGGCGCCGCCCGCCTGTACGCAGAGACGATCCGGCAGATCCACGCGCTGAACCCGAACACCGGCGTCGAGATCCTCCCGCCCGACTTCGGCGCGAAGCCGGAACTGGTCGGCATGGTGTTCGACGCCCGCCCGGAGGTCTTCGCGCACAACCTGGAGACCGTCCCGCGCATCTTCAAGCGGATCCGCCCGGCGTTCACCTACGAGAAGTCGCTCAAGGTGCTCACCATGGCCAAGGAGCAGGAGTTGGTCACCAAGTCCAACCTGATCCTCGGCATGGGCGAGGAGGACCACGAGATCGAACAGGCGCTCGTGGACCTGCACGAGGCGGGCTGCGACATCCTGACGATCACCCAGTACCTGCGCCCCTCCCCGCTGCACCACCCGATCGACCGCTGGGTCAAGCCGGAGGAGTTCGTCCACTGGTCAGACCGCGCCCGGGAGATCGGTTTCGTCGGCGTCATGGCGGGTCCGTTGGTGCGTTCGTCGTACCGCGCGGGTCGCCTCTACACCCAGGCGATGGGTGCGCTCGGCCGGGAACTGCCCGACCACCTGACCCACCTCGCACAGGCCGCCGGTGAGCCGGCCCGGCAGGAAGCGGCGTCGCTCGTGGCCAAGTCCGCGCGGCCAGTATCCTGAACGCCATGTCCACGAGCTCTGACAAACCCGAGAAGAAGTCGCGGTTCTCCCGCAGCAAGACCGAGTCCGCGGGAACCGACGCCGGGAAGGGCTCCGGTCGCTTCGGGCAGTTCGGCACCCTCTACAAGGGTGCGGTCGCGCAGAACCCGCGCATCCCGCTGTGGATGGTGCTGGCCTTCCTGGCCGGGTTCGCCGTGGTGATGCTGGTCAACGCGATCTGGTACCACCCGTTCTACCTCGGCTTCATCGGCATCCTGGTCGGTCTGCTGGCCGCGATGATTGTCTTCGGCCGGTTGGCCGAGCGGGCCGCGTACGGCGCCCTGGACGGTCAGCCCGGCGCCGCCGGCGCCGCGTTGAACGCGCTGCGCCGCGGGTGGCTCGTCGAGGAGCAGCCGGTGGCGGCCGAGGCCGGCCGGGCCCGCAACGTACGCGACATGGCGCAGGCTGCGATGGTCTTCCGCGCCGTCGGCCGCCCGGGCATCGTGCTGGTCGGGGAAGGCCCGAAGGGCAACGCCGGAAAGCTGCTGGAGTCCGAGCGCAAGCGCGTCAGCCGCGTCGTCGGCCCGGAGGTTCCGGTGACGCTCTACCGCGTCGGTCAGGGCGAGGGTGCGATCGC
>JASLFY010000146.1 GCA_030150425.1 Yimella sp.
CGGCCGACCCGGTCGCCGCGGAGAACATCCTCGCGAGCAACGGTCGTCGCGTCGTCCGCGCGCTGGAGGTCATCGAGCTGACCGGACGCCCGTTCAGCGCGACCATGCCGCGCCGCGAGTTCCTCGAGCCGACCGTGCTGATCGGCCTCGACGCCGACCGTGCGGCGATCGACGAACGGATCGAGCGGCGCACCCGCCTCATGTGGGAGCGGGGACTGCTCGAGGAGGTCCGCGGACTCGAGCCGCAGGGCCTGCGCGACGGACGTACGGCGAGCCGGGCGATCGGCTACGCGCAGGCGCTCGCCCAGCTCGACGGAACGCTGGACGAGGAGCAGGCGATCGAGCAGACCGCGCAGGCCACCCGCCGCCTCGTGCGCCGGCAGTTCTCCTGGTTCCGCGCCGACCCGAGGGTCGTCTGGTTGCCGCACGACGCGCCGGATCTGCTCGCCCGGGCCCTGACCGCGATCGAGCGGACCGGCACAATGGCCGGGTGACCACCATCGACTTCGTCAAAGGCCATGGCACGCAGAACGACTTCGTGCTGGTGCCCGATCGGGACGGCACCCACGACCTGACCGAGCGCCAGGTCGCCTTCCTGGCCGACCGACGCGCCGGACTCGGGGGCGACGGTGTCATCCGGGTGGCTCCGCTGAGTGCCGCGCCGGAGCAGGTGCGCGCCGACTGCCCCGACGCCCGGTGGTTCATGGACTACCGCAACGCCGACGGCTCGGTGGCCGAGATGTGCGGCAACGGCACCCGCGTCTTCGCGCGCTTCCTGGTCGACCAGGGATGGGAGACCGACGACGTCTTCACGATCGCCACCCGGGCCGGTCAGAAGGAGATCACCCGCGTCGCGGACGGCTTTGCGACCGATCTCGGACCCTGGCGGCTCTCCCGCGAGGCAGAGGCGACCGAGCGCGGGATGGACTCGGTGGTGCAGGTCGTGGGAGCGCCCGACCCGTTGCCGGCCCTCAGCCTCGACCTGGGTAACCCGCACACCGTGGTGGCGCTGCCGCCGCAGTTCGACCTCGCCGGGCTCGACCTGACGACCGCTCCGCGCGTCGACCCGCAGCCGGACCACGGCACCAACGTGGAGTTCGTCCGCGCGCTGGCCCACGCCCACATCTCGATGCGGGTCCACGAACGCGGTGTCGGGGAGACCCGCAGCTGCGGCACCGGCGCGGCGGCCGCTGCGCTGGCGACTTGGTGGTGGGGCGGGCAGCCGGCCGATCAGGTCGACTGGATCGTCGACGTCCCCGGCGGACGGTTGGGCGTCCACATCGCCGCCGACCGGGTCGCGCTGTCCGGACCTGCCGAGTTGGTGGCCCGCGGAACGGTCAGCCTGCCCGACTGACGCGCAGGATCCGGAAGCCCCGGACGCTGGTGAACCGCTCGGCAACCAGCCCGTCCAGGTTCTCGTTCAACCACTTCTGCAGGGAGTCGGACCCGAGGTTCTTCTGCACCACCAGGTAGGCCTCGCCACGGTCGGACAGTCGGGGCAGCCAGGTCGTCATCAGGTCGTGCAACACCGCCTTGCCGACGCGGATCGGCGGATTCGACCAGATCAGGTCGAACCGTACGTCGGCCGGCACCTCCGCGGCGACCGACGCGTGGATCCCGTCGACCCCCAACGCTGTTGCATTGGTCCGGGTGAGATCCAGGGCGCGCTCGTTCACGTCGACCGCGTACACCGTCGCGGCGGGGGACCGCAGTCCCAGAGTGAGCGCGATCGGGCCCCAGCCGCAGCCGAGGTCCAGGAAGGTGCCGTCGGCGGGCGGCTGCGGCGCGTGCTGCAGCAACACCGAGGTGCCCTGGTCGATGCGGTCCGGGGAGAACACCCCGCCGGCCACCGTCACCGGGTGCGTACGCCCGGCCAGCGGGACGTTGATCGTGCGCCGTTCCTCGGCGCTCGCCGGCTCTGCGGTGAAGTAGTGGTCGGACACGCCCTGCAGCGTACGGCCCTCGCGCCGGGCACCGGCGTCGCGTCAGCCCCGTGACGGCCCTGCGGGCGGCGCGCACCGGCATAAACGGTTCGCCAACGACGTTGATCACTGCGATCCTGAGGAGAACATGACTGCACATCACCCCGACCTGAACGAGCGCCGCGCGGCGGCGCTGTCCGCCGACGACGACATCGAGCTGCGCTACGACGCCGACGGCTTCCTGCTCGACGACGGCGCCAGCAGCGACGGCGACCAGCTCGACCGGGCCGAGCGCGCCGCGCTGCGCCGCGTCGAGGGCCTGTCGACCGAACTGCAGGACGTCACCGAGGTCGAGTACCGCCAGCTGCGACTGGAGAGGGTCGTGCTCGCGAACGTGTGGACCGAGGGCACCGTCGACGACGCCGACAACTCGCTGCGCGAACTCGCGGCGCTCGCCGAGACCGCCGGTTCGACCGTGCTGGCCGGCGTCACCCAGCGCCGCACCAAGCCCGACCCGGGCACCTGGCTGGGCTCCGGCAAGGCGCAGGACCTGCGCCAGATCGTGATCGCCGAGGGCGCCGACACCGTCATCGCCGACGGTGAGTTGGCCCCGAGCCAGCGCCGCGCCCTCGAGGACGTCGTCAAGGTGAAGGTCATCGACCGCACCGCGCTGATCCTCGACATCTTCGCCCAGCACGCGAAGTCCAAGGAGGGCAAGGCCCAGGTCGAACTGGCCCAGCTGCAGTACCTCCTGCCGCGCCTGCGCGGTTGGGGTGAGTCGATGTCCCGCCAGGCCGGTGGCCAGGCCGCCGGCGGTCAGGGCATGGGTTCCCGTGGTCCGGGTGAGACGAAGATCGAGCTGGACCGCCGCCGGATCAACTCCCGGATCGCCAAGCTCAAGCGCGAGATCGCCTCGATGAAGACGATCCGCGACACCAAACGCCACGGCCGCCGCGCCAACGAGGTGCCGTCGGTCGCCATCGCCGGGTACACGAATGCCGGCAAGTCCTCGATCCTGAACCGGCTCACCGGTGCGGGCGTGCTGGTGCAGAACCAGTTGTTCGCCACCCTCGACCCGACCGTACGGCGGGCCGAGACCTCCGACGGACGGCCGTACACCATCGCCGACACCGTCGGCTTCGTGCGCAACCTGCCGCACCAGCTGGTCGAGGCGTTCCGTTCGACGCTGGAGGAGGTCGGCGACTCCGACCTGCTGCTGCACGTCGTCGACGGATCCCACCCCGACCCCGAGTCGCAGATCAGCGCTGTGCGTGCGGTGCTGTCCGACGTCGGCGCGACCGACGTCACCGAGGTGATCGTCATCAACAAGGCCGACATCGCCGAGACCGAGGTGGTCGACCGGCTGCTGCGCGCCAACCCGCGCTCGGTCGCCGTCTCCGCCCGCACCGGCGCCGGCTTCGACGACCTGCTCGCGTTGATCGAGGAACAGCTGCCAAAGCCCGACATCCGGGTGGAGGTGCTGCTGCCGTACGACCGCGGCGACCTGCTCAGCCGGATGCACGACGAGGCCGAGATCATCTCCAGCGAGCACACCGCCGAGGGCACCCACCTGCACGCCAAGGTGAAGCCCTCGCTGGAGGCCGTCCTGCGCGACTACGCGGTCGAGACGCCGATCCCAACCGCTCAGTAGTAGCTGGCAGGCTGGCGTCGTGAGCAGCGACGCAGCCGACAGCGCAGAGATCACCCGCCTGGCCGGTTCGGCGGGCCCGGACGCACCCTGGCGCCTGTGGGGGCCGTACGTCTCCGGCCGGCAGTGGGGGACCGTCCGGGAGGACTACTCCGCCGACGGGAACGCCTGGGACTACTTCCCGTTCGACCACGCCCACCGGCGCGCGTACCGCTGGGGCGAAGACGGACTCGGCGCCTTCTGCGACCGTTTCGGGTTCTTCAACCTGGGCGTCGCGCTCTGGAACCGGGCGGACGACCGGCTCAAGGAGCGCTACTTCGGTCTCACGAACGCGCAGGGCAACCACGGTGAGGACGTCAAGGAGGTCTGGTGGCCGCTGGACGGCAGCCCGACCCACTCCTACAGCTCGTGGCTCTACCGCTATCCGCACGCGGCCTTCCCGTACGCAGATCTGTTGGCGGGCAACGCCGCTCGCGACCGATCGCAGCCGGAGTACGAGCTGACCGACACCGGCGTCCTGACCGACGACCGGTTCTTCGACGTGACCGTCGAACACGCCAAGCAGACGCCGACCGACCTGGCGATGCGCGTCACCGTGACCAACCACGGGCCGGACGCGGCACCGCTCGACCTGGTGGTCCAGGGCTGGTTCCGCAACACCTGGCGGTGGGGGCGCGACCCGCGGATGCCGTGGATGCGGCGCACTGCGGGCGGGAGCGCGCCTGACGGCGTCGTGTTCCACCACGACTGGCTCGGCGACTACCGGCTGACCACCGACGGTTCGGAGGAGCCGCGGATCCTGTTCTGCGACAACGAGACCGACGAGACGCTCTTCGACGGCATGGCGCCGCTGACCGACTGCCCGAAGAACGGGTTCGACCGGGCGATCGTCCACGGCGACGAGTCCCGGGTGCGCGACGACGACGGCACCAAGGTCGGGTTCGTCTGGTCCTGGGACGAGATCCCGTCCGGCGAATCACGCACCGTCACCGTCCGCCTCACCGCCGTCGCGGCGGGCACCGTCGAGGAGGCCGCGCCGTACGAACCGGTCGGTGAGCAGCTCGACGCCGCAACGCTCTTCGAGCGACGCAAGGCCGAGACGGACGCGTTCTACGCGGCGGTGATCCCGGCGGACGCGAGCGCCGAGGACCACCACATCGCGCGCCGGGCGTTCGCCGGACTGCTCTGGGGCAAACAGCTGTTCCGCTACGACATCGCCGAATGGATCGCCGGCGATCCGGACGAGCCCGCCCCGCCCGCGGACCGTCGCACGGGCCGCAACCGGAACTGGACCCACCTCGAACTGGCCGACGTCATCTCGATGCCGGACGAGTGGGAGTACCCCTGGTTCGCGACCTGGGACCTCGGCGTCCACGCCGTCGCCCTCGCCCACGTCGATCCCGACCTGGCCAAGCAGCAGCTCGACCTGATCTGCCGTGAGTGGGCGCAGCACCCGAACGGACAGCTGCCCGCGTACGAATGGAACTTCGACGACGTCAACCCTCCGGTGCACGCCTGGGCGTGCTGGCAGGTCTACCGCATCGACGGCGGTCACGACGACGCCTTCCTGCTGCGCACCTTCAGCAAGCTGCTGATGAACTTCAGCTGGTGGATCAACCGCAAGGACGCCGACGGGTCCTACCTGTTCGAGGGCGG
>JASLFY010000188.1 GCA_030150425.1 Yimella sp.
CTTGGCCGCGCCGTACGCACCACTGCCGCGCAGTGCCGCGATCGACGACATGGCGACGATGCGACCGCCGGGGCGAGGGAAGTGCGGCTTCAGCGCCTCGGTCAGCAACACCGCGGACAGCACGTTGCCGTCGAAGTCCGCGCGCCACGCGGCCGCGATCTCCGACAGGGACGTCGCGCCGAGGCCGTAGTTGCCGCCGGCGTTGGCGACCAGCACGTCGATCGCACCGTCCTGGACCAGCGCGTCGGCCAACGACTGCACCTGGTCGGGGTCGGTGAGGTCGCACTGATGGGTCGTCACGCGCGCGCCGGGAGCCGCCGTACGCAGTTCGTCCGCGGCATCGGCGAGCGGTTGGGCGCGCCGTCCGACGAGGACGAGTTCGGAGGACTCCGCCAGGAGTCGGTGGGCGATGGCCTTGCCGATGCCGGTGCCGCCACCGGTGATCACGATGCGTCGGGTCATGCCGTCCAGCGTAGGCGGGGACGTCAGCGCAGCACGGCCGGTAGGTGTTCGTAACCGCGCAGGATGCGGGTCTCGCGGCGGGACCGCGGGCCCGTCAGGCGCAGCTGCGGGAACCGTTCGAAGAGCACGCGCAGGCCGACCTCGCCCTCCATCCGCGCGAGCGCGGCACCGAGGCAGAAGTGCCGACCGCCGGAGAAGGAGACGTGGTCCCTGGCGTTCTCCCGGCGTACGTCGAACACGTCCGGCCGGTCGAACACGCGGGGGTCGCGGTTGGCGGCGCCGAGCACGGTCACGACCATCGCCCCGGCGGGCAGCCGGCCGTCGTCGATCGTCACCTCGCGGGTCGCGACGCGGGCGGTGAGCAGCACCGGCGGGTCGAAGCGGAGGGTCTCCTCGACCGCGTTGCCCCAGCGTGACGGGTCGGCGGTCACCTCGGCGAGTTGTTCCGGGTTGTCCAGCAGCAGCGCGATCGCGTTGCCGAGCAGGTTCACGGTCGTTTCGAAGCCGGCCGCCAGCACCAGGCCGGCGGTCGCCTTGAGCTCCCAGTCGTCCAGCGCACCCTCCTCGTCGTGCTGCTGCACGAGTTGGCTGAGCAGGTCGTCGCCGGGGTGGCGCCGCAACGTCTCGAGGTGGCCGGTCAGCCACCGGTCGAAGTCGGTGAGGCTGCGTTCGACCGACCGGAACGAGCGCCAGGGGAGCCCGAAGTCGAGGCTGGGCGCCGCGGCGGTGCCCATCGCGAGCACCTGTGCCCGGTCGCTGTCGGGCACTCCGAGGATCTCGCTGATGATGACGACCGGCAGGTCGGCGCAGTACGTCTGGGCCAGGTCGACGTCGGTGCGTCCGGTCGCCTCCAGCTCGTCGAGCAGCTGGTGGGCCCGCTGTTCGACGGTGTCGCGCAGCGCCTCGACGGCGCGGGCGGTGAACACCCGGGTGACCAGCTTGCGGTAGCGCGTGTGTTCCGGCGGGTCGACGGCGAGCAGCGACGGCGGTCGCAGCGGGTGCAGCAGGGGAGTGTCGGACCACTCGAGCACCTTGGTGACCGGGCCACCGAGATCGGGCTGACCCACCCGCATGTCGGTGCTGCTCAGCACCTCACGGACCGCGTGGTGGTCACCGGTGAGGTAGGTGAACCGGCCCTTGGCGAACGGACGACGCTCGTGCAGCTCCCGGTAGAGATCGAACAGCTTGGTGTCGTCGTGGTCGGCGGTCGCCCGGATCAGCGTGGACTGGATGTCGTCCCGGGCCCGGCCGGTCCGCAGGATCAGACGGGGCAGTCCGTGGCCTGCGCCCCAGCGCACCGCGGCCCGGGTCTGGTCGAAGGTTCGGTCCCGCAGAGTGGCGGCTGAGGTGGTCATGACTCCACAGTAGGCACGTGCTGGCGGCAGTAGGCAGCTTCCGTCCACAGATGGGTCGACGCGTACGCCCGCCACGGTCGCCACGTCTGCGAAAGCGCTTCCGCCCCAGCCGGTTTCGCGCCACCCAGGGCCCGCCGCAGGACCGCGTCACCGGGGGTGAAAGCGTCCCGATCGCCCAGGGCGCGCAGGGCGACGTACTCGGTCGTCCAGGGGCCGATACCGGGCAGGGCGAGCAGGCGTTCTTTGGTGACGGTCAGGTCCGTGACGTCGTTGAACAAGCCGTCGGTCAGCGCCACGGCGACGGTGTGCAGGCTGCGCGCCCGGGCTCCGGTCAGGCGCAGGTCCTCGCGCAGCCGGTCCGGGTCCGTCGCCGCGACGGCCTCCGGGCTCGGCCCGAGACGCCACGGTCCGCCCGGAAGGTCGACGGCGCGGCCGTATGCCGCGACCAGGCGCTCCTGGGCCTTGCGGGCCGCTGCCAGAGATACCTGCTGCCCGAGGACGGTGAACAGCAGGCACTCCGCCGCCGACACCGCGCCGGCGACCCGCAGACCCGGGCGGCGTGCGATGAGCGGGCCGATCGTCGGGTCCGTCGCCAGGGCGGCCTCGACGACGGCGATGTCGTCGTCCAGCGCCAACCAGCGGCGTACGACCGCGGTCACCTCGTCCGCGTCGGCAGGGTCGGACAGATGGAGGCGAACGGGCAGTTCCGCCCTGCCCTGTTCGACCGGGTGCAGCCGACCGAGGTCGAACTCGACCAGCGCGGGGCCGGGGGTGGCGCCCAGGGCCCGGCGATGGACCGCACCGTCCGCGGTCTCGAGCCCGGGGACGGCGTGCGCCCGCAGCGCCGCCGACAGGGCGTCCGCCGCGAACGGCAGACGGACGGGCAGGCGTACGGCGGTCGTGACGATCGGGACGGGCACGGCACCATTCTGCGCACCCTGCGGTGACACCCGGGACGGCCGGTACATTCGGCGCCATGATGCGCATCGGGCTCACCGGCGGAATCGGCTCCGGGAAGTCGACGGTGTCGGCCGGTCTGGCCGCACTCGGTGCCGAGGTGATCGACGCCGACCTCATCGCCCGCGCGGTCGTGGAGCCCGGCACTCCCGGGCTGCAGCAGGTCGCGGCCGAGTTCGGTGACCAGGTGATCGCGGCCGACGGCTCGCTGAACCGTCCGGCCCTGGGAGCGATCGTCTTCGCCGATCCCGAGCGACGCCGCGCGCTGGAGGCGATCACCCACCCGCTCATCGGGGCGGAGACCGAACGCCGGTTCGCCGCTGCCGCCGACGACGCGATCGTCGTCCACGACATGCCCCTGCTGGTCGAGACCGGGCAGACCGACGGCTATCACCTGATGCTGATCGTCGACGTGCCCGAGGCCGAGCGCGTACGCCGCCTGGTCGGGCAGCGCGGCATGACTGAGTCGGACGCGCGCGCCAGGATCGCGGCCCAGGCGACCGACGAGCAGCGCCGCGCTGCGGCCGACGTGCTGCTGGACAACTCCGGCGACCGGGACGCGCTCGCCGCCGCGCTGGAGCGCCTCTGGCGCGACCGGATCACCCCGTACGCCGCGAACCTCGCCGCCGACCGGGGCGTCCGCCGGCCGTCCGCGGTGACTCTCGCCGACCCCGACCCGCGGTGGGCGCAGCAGGGTCGGCGTTGGTGTGCACGGATCCGCCACCAACTGGCCGCTGCCGGATTCGGAGAGCTGTCGGTCGACCACATCGGGTCGACCTCGGTGCCGGGACTGGCCGCCAAGGAGGTGCTCGACCTTCAACTCCAGGTGCCCGACCTCGCTGTGGCACAACAGGACTCGTTCCGCCATGCGCTGCGGGCGGCCGGCGTCGTCGAGGTCCGTCCGAACGCCGACGAGCCCAAGCCGTGGGCTCCGGATCCAGAGCTGTGGCGCAAGTTCTACGCCAACGGGGCCGACCCGGCCCAGGTCGTCCACCTGCACATCCGCCGAGCGGGTGGCCCTGCGGCGCAGGTCGCGCTGCAGTTCCGGGACTGGCTGCGGGCGAACCCCGACGAGCGGGACGCGTACGCCGCCATGAAGCGGGACGTCGCGGCCCGTCACCCGGGCGGCACCGAGGAGACCCGTCAGGACTACGTCGCCGCCAAGGAGCCCTGGTTCGACGTCAATCTGCCGCGGGCGCGCGCGTGGGCGCTGGACGGGGACTGAGGCGGCGTACGCGGTCGAGGTGGCGCACGATCGGGGTGGCGGACATCCCGTGCACCACGACCGACAGGGCGACGGTGAAGGCGCCGACCGACCACATCTGCTCGAGCTGGGGGATCTGCCCGTGCGCGGTGGCGTACGCGAGGTAGTAGACCGTGCCGATGCCGCGGACGCCGAGGAATGCCGTCGCGGCCCGCTCGCGCCGGCCGAGGACGCCGTCGCCGCTGCGCGTCGAGCCTTGGTTCCACAGGGCGAGCCACGCGGTCACCGGCCGTACGACGAACACCAGCGCGAACGCGAGCACGGCGCCCTGCCAGCCGAGGTTGCTCAACAACCCGCCGCTGAGGGCCGCACCCAACAGCAGCAGCACGATCAGGG
>JASLFY010000197.1 GCA_030150425.1 Yimella sp.
CGCGGTCGACATCGAGCAGCGGGTCGGAACGGTGGGAGTTGCGTTGCCCGACACCGAGATCGAGGTCCGCGGCCCGGACGGTGCCACGCTGCCGGTCGGTGAGATCGGCGAGGTCCACATGCGCGGCCCGATGGTGATGGCCGGCTACTGGAACCGTCCCGACGCCACCGCCGCCGATCTGGTCGACGGCTGGCTGCGCACCGGCGACCTCGGCAAGCTCGACGACGACGGCTACCTCGCGATCGTCGACCGCGCGAAGGACCTCATCATCCGCGGCGGCTACAACGTCTACCCGCGCGAGGTCGAGGAGGTGCTCTACGAGCACCCCGACGTCGTCGAGGCGGCGGTGCTCGGCATCCCCGACGAGACGTACGGCGAGGAGGTCGCCGCGGTCGTCGTCGCGAAGCCGGGTGTGACCCTCGAACCGGAACAGTTGCGCGACTACCTGAAGCAGCGACTGTCGGCGTACAAGGTGCCGCACGCGTTCAAGTTCGTGGAGGTGCTGCCCAAGGGGCCGACCGGGAAGATCCTCAAGCGGGCCGTCTCGTGGGAGGAGTGAACAGCATCCAGGCCGTCGTCTTCGACTTCGGCGGGGTGCTGACCAGCAGCGTGTTCGCGGCCTTCCGCGGCTACGGCACCGAGGTCGGCATCGATCCCGACCTCCCGCTGCGGGTCCTGGCCACCGATGCCGAGGCGTCCCGGTTGCTGGTCGACCACGAGGAGGGCCGGCTGTCCGCGACCGAGTTCGAGACCGGCTACGCCGCACGGCTGGCCGCGCACGGCGCCGAGGTCCCCGCGACCGGGCTGCTGGACGGCGTACAACGGCGGATGCTGCGCGACGACGACTCCGTCGCTCTCGTCGAGCGGCTGCGCGCCGCCGGGACGAAGGTCGGCCTGCTGTCCAACTCGCTCGGCGACGACTGCTACCGCGGCTTCGACCTGCCGGCGATGTTCGACGCGGTCGTCATCTCCGGCGAGATCGGCGTACGCAAACCGTCCCGGGCCGCGTACGCCGCCGTCTGCGACGCCCTCGGTGTCGCGCCGCAGCGCGCGGTGATGATCGACGACCTGAAACAGAACATCGTGGCCGCGCAGCGCTTCGGGATGCACGGGATCGTGCACCGCGACGCCGCGACGACCGCGGCGGAACTGGACCGACTGATGACCGAATCGACGCAGGAGAAGTGATGTTCGAACCCAGCGAACGCGGCAAGGACTACCAGCAGCGGCTGCTGCGGTTCATGGACGACTTCGTCTACCCCGCCGAGCCGGTCTACGAGGAGCAGATGGCCGAGCTGACCGCGCAGGGTCGGCCGCACGCCGTGCCGCAGGTGCTCGACGACCTCAAGGCCGAGGCCAAGAAGCAGGGGCTGTGGAACATGTTCCACCCCTACCCCGAATGGGGTCCGGGCCTGTCCAACCTCGACTACGCCCACCTCGCCGAGATCACCGGTCGCAGCATCCACCTCGCGCCCGAGGCGACCAACTGCAACGCGCCGGACACCGGCAACATGGAGGTGCTGACCCTGTTCGGCACCGATGAACACAAGGAGAAGTGGCTCAAGCCGCTGCTGGCCGGTGAGATCGCGTCGGCGTTCGCGATGACCGAGCCCGCGGTCGCCTCCTCCGACGCGACGAACATCGAGACGCGGATCGAGTCCGACGGCGACGAGTACGTCATCAACGGTCGCAAGTGGTGGACCTCGAACGTGCTGCACGAGAACTGCAAGGTGCTCATCGTGATGGGCAAGACCGACCCGACCGGTCCGACCCACCGCCAGCAGAGCATGCTCGTCGTCCCGCTCGACACCCCCGGGGTCACGGTGCTGCGCAACCTGCCGGTCTTCGGCTACGTCGACCGCGAGGGCCACGGCGAGGTCGTCTTCGAGAACGTACGCGTCCCGAAGTCGGCGCTGCTCGCCGGCGAGGGCGACGGCTTCATGATCAGCCAGTCCCGCCTGGGTCCGGGCCGCATCCACCACTGCATGCGCGCCATCGGGATGGCCGAGCGGGCGCTGGACCTGATGATCGACCGCGCGCAGTCGCGGGTCACGTTCGGCAAGCCGATCGCCGACAACGCGAACATCCAGGACTGGATCGCGGAGTCGCGGATCGAGATCGAGATGTGCCGACTGCTGGTGCTGAAGGCGGCGTACATGATGGACACCGTCGGCAACAAGGCCGCCCGCACCGAGATCGCCGCGATCAAGGTCGCCGCGCCGAACATGGCGCTGAAGGTCGTCGACCGGGCGATCCAGGTCCACGGCGGCGGCGGCGTCAGCAACGACTTCCCACTCGCCGGATTCTGGGCCGGGCTGCGCACCCTGCGCCTGGCCGACGGTCCGGACGAGGTGCACAAGAAGACCATCGCGCGCTACGAACTGCGCCGCCGCAACGAGAACTGGGGTCGCAGCAAGTGAGCGCGGAGCTTCCCTTCGAGCTGTCCACGGTCGCCGGCTGGTTGCGCGAGATCGGCCAACCGGTCCAGGAACCGTTGCAGGCCAACCGGATCGGCGGCGGCCAGTCGAACCTGACGTACCTGATCACCGACGCCTCGGGAGCCAGGTGGGTGCTGCGTCGACCGCCGCTGGGCAAGCTGCTGCAGTCGGCCCACGACGTCGCGCGCGAGGCCCGGATCATGACCGCGCTCGCCGACACCGACGTGCCGGTCCCGCAGGTCTACGGCCTCTGGCACCTCGACGAGGTGCCCCACCTGCTGATGTCGTACGTCGACGGCCTGGTCATCGACAACCCGAAGGTCGGCGCCGCCGCCGCGGACGCGGTGAAGGCTGGGATCGGCCCGTCCATCGCCCGTACGCTCGGCCGCATCCACGCCGTCGACCTCGACGCCGTCGGCCTGTCCGACCTGGCCAGCCACGCGCCGTACGCGCAGCGGCAGCTCGGCCGGTGGAGCAAGCAGTTGGCCGCCAGCCGGCGCGGCGAGACCCCCGACCTGGACCGACTGGCCGAGGTGCTGACCGCGAACGTCCCCGAACACACCGAGATCAGCCTGGTGCACGGCGACCTGCACCTCGCGAACGCGATGTGCGACCCCGCCACGGGCGAGGTCGTGGCCGCGCTCGACTGGGAGCTGTCGACCCTCGGCGACCCGCTGGCCGACCTCGGAACGCTGCTCGGCTACTGGCCCGAGCAGGGCGAGTCGATGAACGGTGACCTGTTCGGCGCCGCGGCCCTGCCCGGCTTCGCGAGCCGCGACGACCTGGTCGCGGCGTACGTCGCTCAGACCGGCCGCGACGTCTCCGACCTCGGCTTCTGGCACGTGCTCGGCCTGTGGAAGCTGCTGATCATCATCGAGGGGATCCGCCGCCGGGTGGAGAGCGACCCGAACAACGCGGCGCTGTCCGGAACTCCGGGCCAGGACTACACCGACCACCTCATCGCGCGGACCTGGGCGCTGGTCGACCAGTACGGCCTGCGACCGACGCCATGACCGCCGAGGCTCCGCTCCCGGCGCTCGCCGACTCCCGCAAACTGCGTACGCCGCCCACGACGGCCCGCGGGGTGCGGACCCGCGCGGCGCTGGTGGCGGCGGCCCGGGAGGTGTTCGAGCGCGACGGGTTCGTCGAGGCCCGGCTGACCGACATCACCGCGGCGGCGGGCTGCTCGACCGGCACGTTCTACACCTACTTCGACGGCAAGGACGAGATCTTCCACGCCGTCCTGGAGGAGGTGCGGGACGAGATGCTGCACCCCGGCCAGGAGCGGTTGGTCGGTGAGCGGTCGGCGCGGGAGTTGATCGAGGCGAGCAACCGGGCGTACCTGCAGGCGTATCGCAAGAACGCCCGGATGATGCTGCTGCTGGAGCAGGTCGCGGCGGTCGACCCCGACTTCCGCGCCGCCCGGCAGCGGCGCAGCCGGGCCTTCGCGGCCCGCAACACCCGCGCGATCCAGGAGCTGCAGCAGCGCGGCGACGCCGACCCGAGCCTCGACCCGGCGCTCACCGCGCGGGCGCTGTCCTCGATGGTCAGCCGGCTGGCGTACTACACGTTCTGCCTCGGCGAACGCGCGTCGCTGGACGCCCTGGTGGACACCACGACCACGATCTGGGCGAACGCCCTGAAGTTGCGCGACTAGGAAGGATGTATCGATGACGCAGGTACAGACAGTGAGGGGACCGGTCGACTCGGCCGATCTCGGCAAGGTCCTGGTCCACGAGCACGTGTTCGTGCTGGGCGAGGAGTTCCGCCTCAACTACGAGACGTGGGACGAGGACGCCGAGGTCGAGCGCGCGATCGGCATGTTGAACGAGCTCAAGGGGCTCGGGATCGACACCATCCTCGACCCGACCGTGCTCGGCCTCGGTCGCTACATCCCGCGCATCCAGAAGATCGCCGCGGGAACCGACCTGAACATCGTCGTGGCGACCGGGCTCTACACGTACAACGACGTTCCCTTCCAGTTCCACCACACCGGCCCGGGCCTGCTGTTCGACGGCCCCGAGCCGATGGTCGAGCTGTTCGTGAAGGACATCCGGGAGGGCATCGCCGACACCGGCGTACGAGCGGCGTTCCTGAAGTGCGCGATCGAGGAGGCCGGGCTGACGCCTGGCGTCGAGCGGGTCATGCGCGCGGTCGCCCAGACCCACGTCGAGACCGGCGTCCCGATCACCGTCCACACGTTCCCGCACAACCAGTCCGGACTCACCACCCAGCGCGTCCTGAAGGAAGAGGGTGTCGACCTCAGCAAGGTCGTCATCGGCCACTCGGGCGACAGCACCGACCTGGACTACCTGACCCAACTCGCCGACGCCGGAAGCCTGCTGGGCATGGACCGGTTCGGCATCGATGTCCTCCTGCCGTTCGAGCAGCGCGTCGACACGGTCGCCGAACTCTGCCGACGCGGCTACGCGGAGAAGGTCGTGCTCGCCCACGACGCGTCCTGCGCGATCGACTGGTTCCCGGCCGGCGCCAAGGAGCAGGCCGTCCCGAACTGGAACTTCCGCCACATCAGCGAGGACGTGCTGCCGGCGCTGCGCGAGCGCGGAGTCACCGAGGAGCAGATCACGACGATGCTGGTCGACAATCCGCGGCGCTACTTCGAGTAAGTGCCAGTAGCGTCGTGACCCGTGAAGTCACAAGCGCGCCGTGAGGTCGCCCAGGAGGGCGACGAAAGTCTGCTGACCGTCGTCATCGCGTTCGCCGCGAACCTGTTGATCGCGGTCGCGAAGACGGTGGCCGCCGCGATCACCGCGTCGGCGTCGATGGCGGCCGAGGCGGCACACTCCTGGGCCGACACCGGCAACGAGGTGTTCCTGCTGATCGGCACCAAGCGGGCCGCCCGGCCCGCCGACGAGTCCCACCCGCTCGGTTACGGCCGGGTCGGGTACGTCTGGTCGATGTTCGCCGCGTTCGGCCTGTTCGCGGTCGGCTCCGCGGTGTCGATCCTGCACGGCGTGCAGTCGTT
The DNA here is from genome assembly GCA_030150425.1 of Yimella sp. Classification (GTDB taxonomy): domain Bacteria; phylum Actinomycetota; class Actinomycetes; order Actinomycetales; family Dermatophilaceae; genus Yimella. The sequence goes on from JASLFY010000197.1 coordinate 5,425, forward strand.
GACCGCGGAGGAGGAGGCACCGTCGTACGCGTGGGCGTACGCCGTCCTCGCCCTCTCGTTCGTCCTCGAGGGGTTCTCGTTCCTGCAGGCGTTGCGGCAGACACGGGCCGCGGCGCAGGAGCGCCAGGTGCACCCGCTGCGGTACGTCCACCTCACCTCCAACTCGATGCTGCGCGCCGTCTTCGCCGAGGACGCGGCCGCGCTGATCGGTGTGGTGCTGGCCGCGGCCGGCATCCTGGCCCACCAACTGACCGGCAACGCCGTGTGGGACGCGATCGGTTCGATCGCCGTCGGCGTGCTGCTCGGGGTGGTCGCGATCTTCCTGATCAGCCGCAACATGGACTTCCTCACCGGCGAGGAGGTCACGCCCGCCGCCCGCGACCGGGTGCTGACCGAGCTGCTCGCCCACCCGCAGACCGAGAGCGTCTCCTACCTGCGGACCGAGTGGATCGGCGCCGACAAGATCTATCTGGTCGCGGCCGTCGACCTGGTCGGTGACGACCCGGAGTCGACCGTCGCGGGGCGGCTGGCCGCACTCGAGGACGCGATCCAGGAGCGTCCGCAGGTTGGTCGCGCGGTGCTGACCCTGACCCGTCCCGACGTCACGACCCGATTGGCTCCGCGCGGCTGACCGTTCGCTCACCCGTAGGGGTGGTGGACCATCCGTACGGATTTGTTGAACACTTGTTCAAGTTCTATTCTTGACCCCATGTCTCGTCCGATCCGCATCGCTCTGGTGAACGACTACCAACTGGTCGTCGCCGGGCTCGCCGCGCTGCTGCGCCCCTTCGCCGCTCGTGTGGAGGTCGTCGAGTTGGACGCCAACAAGACGCCGATCGAACCGGTCGACGTCGCGATCTACGACACCTTCGCCTCGGTGGAGAACGGCGGCCTCGGCCGCATCGTCGCGGGCGACCGGGCCCGTCGCGTCGCGGTCTACTCCTTCTCCGAGGACCCCCGCGCCGTCGCCGCGGCGCTGCGCGCCGGCGCGAACGGCTATCTGTCCAAGGGCATTTCGCCGGCCCGACTGGTTCGCGCCATCGAGCGCATCGCCGCCGGTGAGCAGATCATCGAGGTCGCGTCGGTCGGCCCGCAGGAGTCCGCGGAGCAGTCGGTGACCACCGTCGGCGCCGCCGGCACCTGGCCGGGCAAGGAGTACGGCCTCACCGCCCGCGAGGCCGAGATCCTCAGCCTGATCGCACAGGGACTGTCCAACGACGAGATCGCCGCGCACTGCTACCTGTCGATCAACACGGTGAAGAGCTACATCCGTGCGGCCTACCGCAAGGCGTCCGTCTCGACCCGCGCCCAGGCGGTCGGCTGGGCCCTGCGCCACGGCTTCGAGCCGGACCGCGTACGGGTGCACTGAGACCCGCGCGCGACGTCGCGTGCGATCATCGGCCCCATGAACACCCGACTCGGACGAGCAGCCCTGAGCGGCCCCGGACGCGCCGCGATCAGCACCACGATCGCCGGCGGACTGACCGCGGTCGCCTCCGCGCCCACCCAGCTGAGCCACCTGTTCACCCGCCGCTTCCCCACCGTCGCGGTCACCGGCGTGACCGGCGTGGGCAAGACCGCCCTGGCGAACCGGCTGGCCCGGCGCACCACCGACCCGGCCACCGTCGAGGTCGGCTCGGCCACCATGGAACGCCGCACCCGCCGCTCCTCGCGGCTGCACGGCTTCCGCTTCCGGGTGGTCCCCGGCGACAACGCCGCCACCCGGTTGGGCGCGCTGGACGAGGTGTTCCATGACGAGCCGGTCGACGGGGTGCTGCACGTCGTCGCGTACGGCCACGCCACCGCGCGTCGGACCGCCGGCACCACCGGTGCGGCCGCCACGGTCGACCGCGAGCGCCAGCTGCAGGCCGAGCTCGAGGACTGGTCGATCACCGCCCACCGCATCGCGTCGATGGCCGTACGCCGTGACCACCCGATCTGGTTGCTGATCGTGGTCACCAAGACCGATCTGTTCCCGGATCTGGTCGACGAGGCGGTCGACTACTACTCCCCCGGCAGCGGCTCCCCGTTCGCCGCGAAGCTCGACGAGCTGCGGGCGCTCGCCGGCGGCGCCAGGTTGTCGATCGACGTGCTCCCGGTCAGCAGCACCGGCAAGGACTCCGACGAGCGGGTCAAGGCCCTCGTCGCCCGGATGGAGCAGCTCTCCGGACACGTCTGATCGTCAGGGCGCCAGGCTCCGGACGATGTCCGTGGCCGAGCCGGTCGGGGCGTTGCGCCAGCCGGTGCCGGCCCAGAGATGCACGCCGTGCGGGTCGCCCGCCTGCGCCGCCGCCTGACGCAGCGGCCGGGTCAGGTGGTGCAGCGCCGGGTAGCCCAGCGGCGCCCGGTCGGCGAAGTCGTCGACGAACCGGGTGCGCAGCGCGCGGGCCGGTCGGCCGGTGAAGCAGTGGGTCACCGTCGTCTCCGTGAACTGCGGGTCGGCGAGCGCCGCGCGATGGACCGCGCTGGTGCCCGCCTCGTCGGTGCGCAGCAACAGCGTGCCGACCGCCACGGCGTCGGCCCCGGCGGCCGACAGTTCTCGTACGGCGGCCGCCCCGTCGACGCCTCCCGCGGCGACGATCGGGCGGGTGCTGCGGGCGCGGACGGCCCGCACCAGGTCCGCGGTCGCGAGGTCGGCCGGGAGCGTACGCGGGTCGTGGACTCCGCTGTGACCGCCTGCCGCGACGCCCTGCACGACCAGGAAGTCCGCGCCGCTGTCGCTGGCCGCGGCGGCCTCGGCCGGACTGGTCACGGTGACACCGACCTGCGTGCCGGCCTTCCGCAGCCGGGCCAGGTCGGCCGCCGGAACCAGCCCGAAGGTGACCGAGAAGAAGGGCACCGAACGGGCGCAGAGCACGTCGATCTTCGCCGCCCAGTCATCGTCGTCCTCGACGGCGCGCTCGGGCAGGTCGACCCCGCGCCGCTTCGCCTCGGCGCTCAATGAACGCCGGTACTCGGCGTACGCCGACGGGTCGACCGGAACGATCCGCGGCGCGAACAGATTCACCCCGAACGGGACCCCGCGCCCCTGCAGCTCCGCGATCGCTTCGTCGAGTTGGGCGGCCGTACGGTAGCCGCCGGGCAGGAACGCGAGTCCCCCACCGATGGCGACCGCCTCGATCAGCGCGGGGGTGGTCGGGCCGCCGGCCATCGGCGCCCCGACGACGGGAATATCTGAGCCGAGGAAGTTGTTCACGTCGCCGACCCTAGGCGTGCGGCGAATCGCAGTGGTGCCGTGTCGGCCCTGGCGAGTATTTTTGAATTCTGCCCGTCAGCAGAACATCTCCAAGCCCTCCTACCTGAGGACTCTCATGTCAACTGCAGCCCCGTCTGCGCCCGAATATCCCGACAAGATCGACGGCGCCGTCCTGAAGGTCGCCGGCGTCGTCGTGCTCGGCGCCATCATGTCGATCCTCGACATCACCGTGGTCAACGTCGCCCTCCCCGACCTGCAGACCACCTTCGCTGATCCTGGACAGGATCAGCTCCCGTACTCCACCGTCGCCTGGACGGTCACCGCCTACACCCTGGCCCTGGCGACGGTGATCCCGTTGACCGGCTGGGGCGCCGACCGTTTCGGCACCAAGCGTCTCTACATGCTGGCCGTTGGCCTGTTCACCGCCGGTTCGGTGCTGTGTGCGGCCGCCGGCAGCATCAACATGCTGATCCTGTTCCGCGTCCTGCAGGGACTCGGTGGCGGCCTGCTGATGCCGCTGGGCATGACGATCATGACCAAGGCCGCCGGCCCGAAGCGCATGGGTCGCCTGATGGCGATCCTCGGTGTGCCGATGCTGCTCGGCCCGATCCTGGGCCCGATCCTCGGTGGCTGGCTGATCGACCACTACAGCTGGCACTGGATCTTCCTGATCAACCTGCCGCTGGGCGTCCTCGCCCTGATCTACGCCGCCTGGGCGCTGCCGTCCGACCGTCCGGAGCCGACCGAGTCGTTCGACTTCATCGGCATGCTGATGATGAGCCCGGGTCTGGCGCTGTTCCTGTACGGCATCTCCTCGATCCCGAGCGAGGGCACCTTCTTCTCCGCGAAGGTCCTCGGGTTCACCTTCGTCGGCCTGGCGCTGCTGGTCGCGTTCGTGTTCTACAGCTTCAAGCCGAAGCACCCGCTGCTCGACCTGCGGCTGTTCAGCAACAAGCAGCTGACGGTTGCCACGATCACCATGTTCATCTTCGCGGCGGCCTTCTTCGGTGGCCTGCTGCTGGTGCCGACGTACTTCCAGCAGGTGCGCGGGGAGTCGCCGTTCGACGCCGGTCTGCTGACCGCACCGCAGGGCATCGGCGCCATGCTGACCATGCCGGTCGCCGGCGCGCTGTCGGACAAGATCCCGGTCGGCCGCATCGTCCCGATCGGCCTCGTCCTGATCATCGGCGGCATGTTCGCACTGACGCAGGTCGACGGCTCCACGTCGTACTGGGGCTACATCATCCCGGTGCTGTTCGTGATGGGCCTGGGCATGGGCTCGACGATGATGCCGATCATGACCTCGGCCATCAAGACGTTGACCGCCCACCAGGTGGCCCGCGGTTCGACGCTGCTGAACATCACCCAGCAGGTCGCCTCGTCGGTCGGTGTCGCGATCATGTCGGTCGTCCTGACCAACGGCCTGAAGAACGACAAGCTCGTCTCGCAGGCCCAGGGCTTCCAGGAAGCCACCAAGGGCGTGAAGGACCCGGCGCAGATCCAGGCCACCGCGGGCAAGTTCCCGGCGGTCGCCGAGATCCTCGCGTCGACCAGCCCGGCGAACGCGGCGGCGAAGCTGACCGCCGAGGTCTCGCAGGCGATGGGCAAGGTCTTCGGTTCGACCTTCCTGGTCGCGGCGATCCTGGTCGCCCTGACCCTGATCCCGGCGTTCTTCCTGCCTCGTCAGCACGAGGAGTCGCACTTCGCCGACGACGCCGACAAGGACGCCCCGCCGGTGCTGATGCACTGACGGTCGCCCCTCCTGCTCGAATCCGCGCGGGTTCGGGCCGTACGGACCGCTTGGTCCGTCGGCTCGGACCCGCGCGGTTTTCTGTTGCCCGAGCGTGAGGTGGCTCACGGTCGGTGAGTTTGACGACCGGCCATCCCTCTTCATAGCTTTTGGTTATCAATGAACAAGCACCGCGTTATCGCGCGGTCATGTCTCCAGGAGCTACCGTGACCACCACCGACCCCCACCCGCCTGCCGGCATCCCGCCCCTCCCGGAGAAGCCCGGGGGTGGCCGCGGGCCGCTGGTTGCCACGGTGGCCGGGGTCGCCGTCGTGGCCCTCATCGCCGGATTCGGGATCGGCCGCGCGACCGCCGGATCGGGCGGAAGCGACACGAAGGCCGTCACTGTCAAGGTCGGCATCGCCGACGGCAGCAGCCCGGTCTGGCCGGTGCTCAAGCGGCTGGCGAAGAGCGAGGGCATCGACCTGCAGACGGTGAACTTCAGCGATTACACCCAGGCCAACCCCGCCCTCGCCCAGAAGCAGATCGACCTGAACGAGTTCCAGCACCTGCAGTTCCTGGCCAACTACAACGTGAGCGCCCACCAGGACCTCACCCCGATCGGGGCGACCGTCGTGGTTCCGTTGCCGCTGTACTCCAAGAAGCACACCAAGCTCTCGCAGATCCCACAGGGCGGCAAGATCGCGGTCCCGAACGACGCGACCAACCAGGCGCGCGCACTCTTGGTGCTTCAGTCGGCCGGCCTGTTGAAGCTCAAGAACGGCGGCAATGCGCTGTCCACCCCGGCCGACGTGGACAAGGCCGGCTCCAAGGTGAGCGTGGTCCCGGTCGACGCCGCGCAGACCGTCGCCGCGCTGCCGTCGGTCGACGGCGCGGTCATCAACAACAACTTCGCCCTCGACGGCAACCTCGACCCGAAGTCCGCCCTCTTCCAGGACGATCCGAAGTCGAGCGCGGCGGAGCCGTACATCAACGTCTTCGTCGCGCGGAAGGCCGACAAGGACAACCCGACCTATCTCAAGCTCGCGAAGCTGTGGCACTCCCCCGAGGTCATCGCCGCCGAGAACAAGGAGAGCAAGAACACCGCGGTGGTCGTCGATCGTCCGAACAGCGAGCTCGAGGGAATCCTCGGCAAGCTCGAGAAGGACATTGCCGCGTCATGACCACAGCAGTGACCGACCCGATCATCCGCTTCGAGGGTGTCGGCAAGACCTTCCGGCGCGGCACCAGTTCGGTGACCGCCGTGGCCGACGTCGACCTCGACATCGCCCGCGGGGAGGTTTTCGCCTTCATCGGATTCTCCGGGGCCGGCAAGAGCACACTGGTGCGGCTGATCAACGGCCTCGAGCGACCCACCACAGGCACCGTCACGGTGGCCGGACAGACACTGAACTCGCTGTCCGCGAAGGAAGTTCGTGCCCTTCGATCCGACATCGGGATGGTCTTCCAGCAGTTCAACCTGCTGCGCTCCCGCACCGTCTACGGCAACGTCGTCTTCCCCCTGGAGGTCGCCGGTTGGTCGAAGGAACGCCAACGGACACGAGCCACCGAGTTGCTCCACTTCGTCGGCCTGACCGAACGCGCCTGGGCCTATCCGGAGGAATTGTCCGGCGGACAGAAACAGCGCGTCGGCATTGCCCGTGCCCTGGCCACCAACCCCGACATCCTGCTCGCCGACGAAGCGACCAGCGCCCTCGACCCGGACACCACCCGGGACGTCCTAGCCCTCTTGC
>JASLFY010000210.1 GCA_030150425.1 Yimella sp.
GGTGACCGAACGACTGTTGGCCGATGCCGACATCGTGTTGACGGCGACGGTCGCCCACCGCAGCGCGGTGCTGTCGACCTGGCCTCGGGGCCTGCGCCGCACCTTCACCTTCCTCGAGGCGGCGGAGTTGGTGCGGGTGCAACGGGGCACGGACTGGTGCGCGTTGAGCGTGCCCGAGCGGGTCCGTGCGGTGTCCGATCTTCGGGGGATGATCGGTGGAACGATTCTGGACATTGCGGACCCCTACGGGGGCCCGGCGGGGGCGTACACGGCAATGCGTGCGGAACTGGTGCCGACCCTCGAGGTGATCAGCGGGGTGTTGGCCCTGCCGGGGCCGTCGTGACCGGCCGCTGCCCATGACGTGGCAGAGCACGGACATCCCGCTGCAGGTCAGGGTCGAACTGACCCACGGCTACCTGCAGCACGTCGCCGACGAGGTCGGCGCGGATGTCCTTCACGTCAAGGGGAAGTCGGTCCATCCGGACCTCAGCCAGGACGGTGACCCGCGCAACCGCGCCAGCGTCGACGTCGACGTCCTGGTCCGACCGGCCCACGTCGACCGGTTGGTGGCGCGGCTGGACGAACTCGGCTGGCAGCGCGTCACCGGATTCACCGAGGGGTCCGCGTTCGGCCACGCGATGAACCTGCGTCACCGCCACCTCGGACTGCTCGACGTCCACCGCAGGTGGCCGGGCTTCGCGCTGCGTGCCGATGTCGCGTTCGACCGGCTGTGGGAGCGCCACGAGGTGCAGCAGGTCGCCCATGTCGATTGCGCCGTCCCGAACCTGATCGACCAGCGGATCATCCTGCTGTTGCACTACGCCCGCACCGGCACCGAACGCCGCGGCGACTTCGTCGCCAGCTGGGCGAACGCCTCCGCGGCGGACCGCACGGCCGTACGCCGGCGCGTCACCGAGCTCGGTGCGGAGGTGTCGTTCGCAGCAGCGGTCGACGAGTTGGAAGCCTTCCGGGACGACCCGGACTACGTCATCTGGCGGCACTTCTCGCAGGGCTCGGTGAGTCGGTGGGACGAGTGGCACGGCCGGTGGGCCGCCGCCCGCGGGGTCCGGGCGAAGGGCGTCGTCGCGCGCAGCTTCCTGGTGGTCAACCCGGACCTGCTGCGCGAGCGCCTCGGCACCGAGCCGACCCGCGCCGACTACTGGCGCGCGTACGCGGACCGATTGGTCACGGCTGTGCGCGAGCTGCGCCGATCGGGGCGTGAGCGATGACGTGGCGCCGCCCGAAGGACGTCAGCTGGGTCGACCCGGACAGCGACGGTCTGAGCTACGCGCTCGGCGTGCGCGGGGGAATAGTGTTCGGCCTGACCGAGACAGCGCGCCTGATCTGGCGGGCCGCGGAGGGCAAGACCGATGCCGCGGGCGTTGCCGCGGAGTTGGCGGAGCAGTTCGGATGGGACGCGGCCGAGATCGTGGAAACGGTCTCGGGCTTCCTGACCGAACTCGTCGAAGCAGGGTTGTTGGAGCGATCAGGAGAAGCCGAATGACGATTGTCGACCTGGTGCGGATTCTGCGCCGCAACGCGCTGCTCGTGGTGATCTGCGCGCTGCTCGGGCTCGCCGTGGCCGCCGGCTACACCTTCACCCGCCCCACGACGTACATCGCCGGTTCGACCGGTGTGGTCGTCAGCGGCGACAGCCTCAGCCAGTCGGACACGATCAGTGCCCAGTCGCTGACCGTGCAACGGGCGAGCATGTACGCCGGACTGGCCGGCAGCTCGAAGGTGGCGCAGCGGGCGCAGCAGATCCTGAAGCAGGAGGGTCGACCGAACGCGGTCGGGAGCGTGAGTGCGACCTCCGACGCGAACGCCCCGTTCATCCGGGTGACGGCCTCGGCAGCGAATGCCAAGGACGCGCAGGCGCTGGCCGACGCGACGCTCCTGGCGATCAAGTCGGAGGGACTGCGGCTGGAGACGTTCGCCAAGACCAAGGGCGAGGGCGACCAGAGCGACACCGCGCTGGAGAAGCTCACCGGCATCCACACGCTGGTCTACGCCCCGGCCGACCTGCCCGGTGCACCGCAGCGGCCGAACCTCAAGCGCAACCTGGCGGCCGGTCTGCTCGGCGGTGCGGTGCTCGGTGCCTTGATCGTGCTCGCCCGTCGTGCGTTCGACGTACGCCTGCGCAGTCAGAACGAGGTCGAGGAGATCACCGGGCGATCGGTCCTGGGCATCGTGCCGCAGTCCAAGCAGCTGCAGCGCCGCGGAGCGGGGCAGCGTGCACTGGTCACCGGCGGCGCCGGGGAGGCGATGCGCCAGCTGCGCACCAACCTGCGGTTCGTGAACATCGACAGCCCGCCGCGGGCGATCGTGGTCACGTCGCCGGCGCCGGGTGACGGCAAGTCGACCGTGGCCGCGCACCTCGCCCGGTTGATGGCGTCGTCCGGACAGCGCACCGTCCTGATCGACTGCGACCTGCGCCTGCCCACCCAGCACGAACAGTTCGGCGTCGACGGCACCGTCGGGCTGACGCAGGTGCTCGCCGGCGACATCCCGGTGGAGGAGGCGATGATCGGGTCCGGTATCGACGACCTGCTGTTGCTGCCCGCCGGTCGCACCCCGCCGAA
>JASLFY010000213.1 GCA_030150425.1 Yimella sp.
GGCCGCCGCGTCGATGCCGTACGCCGCCCCGGAGACGACCGTCCACCCGGCGTCGGAGAGATCGTGGCCGAGGGTCCGCGCGACCACGGTTCCGTACGGCGTCGCCGCCCGCGACCCCACGACTGCGACGCTCCGGGAGAGGCTGTCGAGGCGACCGGCCCCGCGCACCCACAGGCACCACGGAGGTGCCGCGAGATCGTCGAGTCCCGCCGGCCACTCCGGGTCGCCCGGGATCACGACGCGGATCCCGTACGCCCGCATGAGTTTGTCGAGCACGTCGAGGTCGACCGACTCCACCCGCGCGCGACAGCGCGCGAACCGGGAGTCGCCCGGATCACTGACCCGGTCCCACGCCGCCGCCGGGTCGAGCCCGACCAGCAGCGGGGTGACCGTGCGGTCCAGCGGTTCGAGCACGCTGCTCAGCAGGAGCCGGGTGAGGCGGTCGTCCCCGCCGCGCAGGCGAGCGCCGACCGTGGGCGTGGTCATGCCGCCACCTGACCGGCGCGCAGCGCGAACGCCTGGTGGACCTGGGTCGGGCCGGGTCGGTCGGTGCCGGCCAGATCGCTCAGCGTCCACGCGAGGCGCAGGCACCGGTCGTAGCCGCGCAGGGTGAGGATTCCGCGGCGCAACTGCTGGTCGAGCGGTGCGGTCGTCTCCGACGGGAGCGCCCACGGCGCACGGCGCAGCGCCGCACCCGGAGCTCGACCGTTGGTGGTCCACGGTTGCCCCTTCCACCGTCGTTGCTGCCGTTCCCGGGCCGCGCGCACCCGGTCCGCGATCACCGCGGTCGGCTCCCCCGGCGACGACCCGCTGGCGCGGGTGACCGCCTGCAACTGCAGCTGTACGTCGATCCGGTCCATCAACGGTCCGGACAGGCGCGACCGGTAGTTGCGGAGCATCAGCGGTGAGCACTGGCAGGTCTTGCCGAGCGACTGACCGCACGGGCACGGGTTCGCCGCGAGAACCAGCAGGAAGCGCGCCGGGAAGGTCGCCGACCCGGCCGCCCGGTTGATCGTGACCTCGCCGGACTCCAGCGGTTGCCGCAGCGCGTCGAGGACGTCGCGGCGCGCTTCGGCGCACTCGTCGACGAACAACACCCCGCCGTGGGCCTGCGAGACCGCACCGGGTCGGACCCGACCGCTGCCGCCACCGACCATCGCGGCGAGGCTCACGCCGTGGTGCGGCGCGACGAACGGCGGGGTACGAATGAGCTCGCCGTCTGCCAGCCCGCCCAGCACCGAGTGGATGGCGGTCGTGTCGAGGGCGTCGGCTTCCGACAGCGGCGGCAACAGCCCGACCATCCGCTCGGCGAGCATCGTCTTGCCCGCCCCGGGTGGTCCGACCATCGACACGTGGTGCTGGCCGGCGGCCGCCACCTCAAGGGCGAACCGCGCCTCGGGCTGACCGATCACGTCGGCCATGTCGGGAACCCGGCGCTCGCTGCGGGAAGCCTCCGGCAACGGCGGTGTGGGCAACGGCTCGCGCCGTCGCCGGATCCGGCGGTAACGCTCGACGACCTCCCCGAGGGTGCGGACCGGAACGACGTCCAGGCCGCCGACCAACATCGCCTCCCGCGCGTTCTGCACGGGCACGACCAGCGTGTGGAAGCCCGCCGCGCGGGCGGCGAGCGCGGCCGGGAGCACCCCGCGGATCGGTCGCACCGACCCGTCGAGCCCCAGCTCTCCGAGGTGGACGACGTCGCGGACGAGTGCGGCGCTGACGACGTCGCGGGTCGCCAGGACCGCGAGCGCGATCGCCAGGTCGTAGCCGGACCCCTGTTTGCTCATGTCGGCCGGCGACAGGTTGATCGTCACCCGCACCTTCGGCAGTTTCAGCTCGGTGTTGGCCGCCGCCGCCCGGATCCGGTCGGGCGCCTGCTTGCACGCGGAGTCGGGCAGCCCGACGATCTGCCACGCCGGCTGACCGGCCCCGGCGTCGGCCTCCACCGTCACCACCTGTCCGGTGATGCCGTTGACCGCCACGCAGCGGGTCACGCCGAGGCTCACGGGGTGACCTCCTGCAGGTGCTCCAGATCGACCACGTGACCCTCGGCGATCACGACGCCGACCAGGTCGACCCGGATCGACTCGAGTCGGGTGTGGTGTTCGGACGCCCAGGCCAGCCCGAGCCGATGCATCCGCCGTAGCTTCGCGGGTGTCACGGCTTCGACCGGACGCCCGAAGTAACTCGTGGCGCGGGTCTTCACCTCGACGAACACCACCTGCTCGGCGCCGGGGTCGTACCCCACGACGTCGAGCTCGCCCGCCGGGCACCGCCAGTTGCGATCCAGCACCCTCCAGCCGAGCGAGTGCAGGTAGTCGACCGCCACCTGTTCGCCCTGGTCGCCCAATGTCCGCTGGGCCGTCTTCCCGCTCATCGACCTCACCTCCTGCGACGAGGATCGGCGGCGGGAGGCGCCCGGAACAGAGCGCGGCCGGCCCCCTGTGGAGGCCGGCCGTGGGCGTTTTGGGATGTGCAGAACTACTGAGGAAACCCCAGAACTACTCGGGCATCTCCAGCTCGGTCGCCGGCAGCTCCTCGACGTTGACGTCCTTGAAGGTCAACACGCGTACGTTCTTCACGAAGCGGGCCTGCCGGTAGACGTCCCAGACCCAGGCGTCGTG
>JASLFY010000267.1 GCA_030150425.1 Yimella sp.
CGACAACCGCGGTGGTCGCAACTTCGACCGTCGCGACGACAACCGTGGCGGACGTGACTTCAACCGTGACGACCGTGGTCCGCGTCGTTTCGACCGCGACGACAACCGTGGTGGTCGCAGCTTCGACCGTCGCGACGACAACCGTGGCGGCCGTGACTTCAACCGTGACGACCGCGGCCCGCGCCGCTTCGACCGCGACGACCGCGGTGGACGTTCGTTCAACCGCGACGACCGTGGCGGACGCCGCTTCGACCGCGACGACCGCGGGTTCAACCGTGGTGACCGTCGTGACGACCGCGGCTTCAACCGCGACAACCGGGGCGACCGTGGCTTCGAGCCGACCGCCGACGGTGGCTTCGAGCGCGACCTCGAGCCGACCAACGAGGCGTTCGGTTGGACCGAACGCAGCGACGACGCCGCTGACGTCACCACCGCCGAGCCGATCGCCCTGGAGGGCAACGGTTTCGCCGACCTGGGTCTGCCGGAGGTCCTCGTGGCCCGCCTGGCCCGGGACGGCATCACCCAGCCGTTCCCGATCCAGACCGCGACCATCCCGGACGCCCTGGCCGGCAAGGACGTTCTCGGCCGTGGACGTACGGGCTCGGGCAAGACCCTCTCGTTCGGCCTGCCGGCGCTGACCCGCCTGGCCAAGGGCGGCAAGGCGCGCGCCAACCAGCCGCGCTCGATCGTCATGGTGCCGACCCGCGAGCTGGCCATGCAGGTCAGTGACGCGCTGCAGCCGCTGGTCCACGTCATCGGCCTGCGCCACAAGCTGGTCGCCGGCGGTATGCCGTACGAGCCCCAGCTGCAGGCGCTCGAGCGTGGCGTCGACATGCTGATCGCGACCCCGGGTCGTCTGAAGGACCTCATCGACCGCGGTGCGGCCGACCTGTCGCGGGTCGAGATCATCGTCCTGGACGAGGCCGACCACATGGCCGAGATGGGCTTCCTCGAGGCGATCAGCGAGATCCTCGACCTGGTGCCGACCGACGGACAGCGCCTGCTGTTCTCGGCGACGCTGGACCGCGGCATCGACACCGTCGTCGAGAAGTACCTCACCGACCCGGTGGTCCACTCGACCGACGACAGCACCGCTGCCGTCACGACGATGGCCCACCACGCCCTGCTGATCAACCCGCAGGACAAGAAGGTCGTCACCGCCGAGGTCGCCAACCGCGAGGGCCGTACGGTCGTCTTCGCCCGTACCAAGCTCGGCGCCGACCGCGTCGCCCGCGAGCTGCGCGAGAACGGCGTGCTCGCCGCTGCGCTGCACGGCGGTCTCAACCAGAGCCAGCGCAACCGCGTCCTGACCGCGTTCCGTGAGGGTCGCGTTCCGGTCCTGGTCGCCACCGACGTCGCCGCGCGCGGCATCCACGTCGACGACGTGGGCGTCGTCATGCAGATCGACCCGCCGGCCGACCACAAGGACTACCTGCACCGCGCCGGCCGTACGGCCCGCGCCGGTGAGGAAGGTGTCGTCGTCTCCCTCGTCCTCCCGCACCAGCGCCGCACCATGCAGCGCCTGCTGCAGGACGCCGGCGTCGACATCGAGCTGCAGAAGGCGCAGCCGGGTGACGAGGTCATCGCCAACACCGGTGGCTCGACGCCGCAGGGCGCCCCGATCAGCGAGGACGACCTGCAGGACATCCTGATGCCGAACCGTGGTCGCGGCGGTCGCCGTGGCGGTTACGGCGGCGGCGGTCGCTCGTACGGCGGTGGCGGTCGTGGCGGCTACGGCGGTCACGGCGGCGGTCGTGGTCGCGGTGGCCAGGGCGGCCATGGCGGCGGTCGCGGCCGTGGCGGCTACGGCGGTTCGCGCGAGCGCTACTGACGTCCGCACACACTCACGGGTGGGGCCGGGAGGATTTCGATCCTTCCGGCCCCACCCTTGTGTGTAGCGGGCGGGTGGCCACGTACGCCGGGAGCGTCCGCCGCTGCGACAATGGGCGGATGGAATACCTCACCGGCAAACTGCTCGTGGCCGTGCCACGCGAGGCCGACGAGGTCGACGAGGAGGACCTGTTCGACCGATCGGTCGTTCTCCTGCTGCACCACGACGCCGACGGCGCCCACGGTGTGGTGCTCAACCGGCCGCTGGACGCCGACGTCGACGCGGTGCTGCCCGGCTGGCAGGAACACGTCACGGCGCCCGGCGCGCTCTTCCAGGGCGGGCCCGTCGGTCTCGACGCCGCCCTCGGCCTGGTCTCGATGCCCGGCGACGACGAATCGCTCGGGCTGAAGCGGCTCTTCCGCGGCGTCGGTCTGGTCGACCTCGACGCGCCGCCGACCGTCGTCGTCCCGGAGATCGCCGCGCTGCGCATCTTCGCCGGGCACTCCGGCTGGGAGGGCGGTCAGCTCGAGGGCGAGATCGCGCGCGGTGCCTGGTTCGTGGTCGACGCCGAGGCTGCCGACCCGTTCACCACCGACCCCGAGGGCCTGTGGCGCGCGGTGCTGACCCGTCAGGGCGGCCACCTCGCGTACGCGGCGTCCTTCCCGGCCGACCCGTCGGCGAACTAGGGCGCCAGCCGGTAGCTCGACCCGGCGATCCGGAAGCCCGACGCCGTCGAGGAGTTGCGGCAGGTGATGTAGTCGCTGGTCATCGAGCAGACGTACGGCCCGACGGCGGCCGCCTGACCGACCGACAGCACCGGGTAGGTGCCGATCCGGGTGCTGCGCCGGGAGTTGGCGCCGAACGAGCGACCGCCGTCGGAGTCGTCCGGGAAACTCGTTGGGTCACAGACGAATCCGGGCGTACCGTCGTCCAGGTGGATGGTCCAGCCGCACCCGCGGCGGGCGCTCGCCGGGGGCTGGTAGTTGCGGCGGAACGAGGTGCAGGTGACGCCGGTGTCGGCGTTCATCGTGCAGCCGGTGTAGCCGGTGGTGCTGGCGAACGAGACGGTCCGGTTCGACGGTGCGGTGCCGGTGGTCGTCGCGGTGGTGGCCGGTGCTGTCGACGAACCGCCGGACGACGACGGGCTGCCGGTCGCGGACGTCGTGCCGGGGGAGTGGCGCAGGTACGCGACGGTGCCGACACCGGCGAGCACCAGCAGGGCGATCGCCAGGATCGTGGCCGGCAGTGCTTTCGCGGACCGGCCGCCCCGGCGCGGACGATCGTCCGCCCGTTGGGGCTTCCTGGCCGGCCGCTGTGGCGTCGTCGCCCGGGCCGCCACGTTCGCCGTACGACGGTCCTTCCGGGCGGCGTCGCCTGCTGCGTCGAGCGCCGACTCCAGTGCGGCGACGAAGTCGCCGGCCGTGGCGTACCGCTGCGCGGGGTCCTTGGAGAGGGCGCGCTGCAACGGTTCGTCGTACGCCTCGTCGATCTCGTACGCCGCCACGCTCGCGGGCTGCTCGAACAGGTGGGCGCGGATCAGCTCGCTGACCGAACGCCCCGGGAACGGCGGCCGGCCGGTGACCAGTTCGTGGAAGGTCGCGGCGAGGCTGTAGAC
>JASLFY010000310.1 GCA_030150425.1 Yimella sp.
ATGCACGCCGGCACACCGTTGACCGACGAGGACCGCTGGCCGTGGCTGCGGCTGTTGCGCGACTGGATGGCCGGCAAGATCGACGCCGGGGAGGACGCCGTCGTGACCTGTTCGGCGTTGAAGGTCGTCTACCGCGACGTGTTGCGGGAGGCGGGAGACACCGTACGTTTTCTGCACCTCGACGCCGACGAGTCGTTGATCCACGGACGCCTCGACCAGCGCAAGGGCCACTTCATGCCCGAGTCGCTGCTGCACAGCCAGTACGAAACCCTGGAACCGTTGACCCCCGCCGAACTGGCGTCGGGGAGCGTCGTGGTGTCGGTCGCCGGACCGGCCCCGGAGGTGCTCGCCCGCAGCCTTGCCGCACTCGGTCTGCGCCCCACTGTCCCCGAAGGAAACTGATGTCGATCGTCACGTCGATGGGGCCGCTGCTCGCAGCCGATCCCGCGCCCAAACTCACCGATGCCGGGGACAGTCAGCTGCTGCTGGCCGCGATCCTCGGTATCGCGTCGGTGGTCCTGCTGATCACCTGGGCCCACTTCCACCCGTTCCTCGCCCTGATCATCGGTGCGGCCGTCATGGGATCGGTCGCCGCCGTCGCGCCGGCCGACATCGTCGACAGCTTCACCAAGGGCTTCGGTGGCACCACCGGATCCGTCGGTCTGCTGGTCGCACTGGGGGCGATGATCGGCAAACTGCTGCAGGACTCCGGCGGGTCGGACAGCATCGTGCAACGGCTGATCGGGGGAGTCAGCGAACACAAGCTGCCGTGGATGATGGCGCTGATCGCGTTCATCCTGGGTATTCCGCTGTTCTTCGAGGTCGGCGTGGTGCTGCTCGTGCCGGTCGTCGTGCTCGTCTCCCGCAAGACCGGCGTCTCGCTGATGAAGGTCGGCATCCCGGCCCTGGCGGGTCTGTCGATCCTGCACGGGTTCGTCCCGCCGCACCCCGGCCCGCTGGCCGCGATCGACTCGCTCAAGGCCGACACCGGTGACACTCTGCTGCTCGGCCTGCTGGTCGCCATCCCGACCCTGATCGTCAGCGGTCCGTTGCTGGCCCGCCAGATCGACAAGTGGGTCCCCAAGAGCGCCCCGGCGCTCGCGGCCGGAGGGGCCGGCGCGACCGACGCCCCCAGCCTCGACAAGGACACGAACACGACCCGTCGCCCCGGCTTCGGCACCGCCCTGCTGTGCATCACGCTCCCGGTGCTGCTGATGCTGATCCGCGCGATCGTCGAGATCGTCGTCGACAACCCGGACAACGGACTGCAGAAGGTCACCGACCTGATCGGCACCCCGGTGGTCGCGCTGCTCGCGGCGACCGTCGTGGCGATGGTGCTGCTCGGCTACGGCACCGGCATGGACCGCCGCAAGGTCGAGAAGACCGTCGGCAACGCCCTCCCGGCGATCGCCGGCATCCTGCTGATCGTCGCCGCCGGTGGCGGTTTCAAGCAGACCCTGGTCGACGCCGGAGTCGGCAACGTCATCGGCGACATGGCCAAGGGCTCGGGTCTGTCCCCGCTGCTGCTCGGCTGGCTGGTCGCGGTCGGCATCCGCCTGGCGACCGGTTCGGCGACCGTCGCCACCATCACGGCCGCGGGCATCGTCTCGCCGCTGGCGACCGACCTGAGCCAGACGCATCTGGCCCTGTTGGTGCTCGCGATCGGTGCCGGCTCGGTCTTCTTCAGCCACGTCAACGACGCCGGCTTCTGGCTGGTGAAGGAGTACTTCGGCCTGACCGTCAAGGAGACGATCCTGTCCTGGTCGATCATGGAGACGGTCATCTCCGTCACCGGCATCGTGGTGGTGATGCTGCTCAGCCTCGTGGTCTGAGACGCAGAATCAACCGATCGGTGGATGTCCGGCCCGGGGCCGGGCATCCACCGACTGCCATTCTGGGGGCATGAAGAAGCTCTACTACGCCGCCACGACGTACGCCGGACTCGGCCTGGTCTCCGGTCTCGCCTACCGCGAGATCACCAAGGCCCACGACGACTTCGAGGGCAAGACGCAGCTGGCGTTCATGCACACCCACCTGCTGGCGCTCGGCATGCTCTTCTTCCTGATCGTCCTGGTGTTGGAGAAGGTGTTCGAGCTGAGCCGACACAGCCTGTTCAACGCGTTCTTCTGGACGTACAACGTCGGCCTGGTCGTCACCGTCGCGATGATGGGGTGGCACGGCTACCTGCAGGTCGACGGCACCAAGGAGGCCGACGTCAGCCCGGCCATCTCCGGCATCGCCGGTCTCGGTCACATCCTGTTGACCGTCGGCATCGTGTGCCTGTTCATCGCGCTCGGAGCCGCGATCAGGCCGTCGGTTCCGGGGGTTCCGGCGGACCAGGAATCGTCGGACCGCTGACGCCCGGCAGCGGCCCGAGCGCCGCTTCGGCGGCATCGGCCAGGTCCGCCAGGTCGGCGCGGTGCCGCCGGATCGCCAGGCCCTTGCCGTTCTGTTTGGGCAGCAGGCCCTCGGCCGCCCAGCGCGCCCGCGCCTCGTCGAGCAGGTGCGCCGGCAGGTCGCCGCTGGCGTCGGTGATCCGCCACCAGGGCAGGTCCGGGACGTCGTGGTCGGTGTACGTCGCCAGCAGGCGCCCGACCTGCCGCGGGTTGATCCCGAACATCCCGGCGATGTCGCCGTACGCGACGATCCGCCCGGGCGGCACCAGCCGCACGACCGTGTAGACCTGCTGCGCGAGGTCCATCAGCGGGCCTGGTAGATCCGGCGTACGACGTCCTCGACGTCCGGCTCCTCGATCGTGATGTCGCGCACCTGCGCGCGGTCACCGATCTGGGCGAGCAGGGTCGCGACGGTCGTACGGTCCGGGTCGAAGGTGAAGTGTTGGCGCATCCCGTCGGCCTCGCTGCGTACGTGGGTGGCGTGGGGGAGATCGGTCAGCGAGGGGCCCGCGTCGGCCAGGTCCACGACCAGCACCCGCTGGGCGCCGACCTGGGCGGACAACCCGTCGAGGGTGCCGTCGTACGCGAGCTTGCCGTGGTCGACGACCAGGACGCGGTCGCAGAGTCGCTCGATGTCGCCCATGTCGTGAGTGGTCAGCAGCAGGGTGGTGCCGTGCTGGGCGCGCTCGGCGATCAGGAAGTCACGCAGCCGTTGCTTGGACAGCACGTCCAGGCCGATCGTCGGTTCGTCGAGGATGACGAGTTCAGGGGAGTGCAGCAGCGCGGCCGCGACCTCCGCGCGCATCCGCTGGCCGAGGGAGAGCTGGCGCACCGGCGTGGTGAGGAACTCGCCCATGTCGAGATGGTCGATCAGTTCGTCCCGGCGCCTGGTCGCGACGGCGTCGGGCAGCCGGTGGATCGCGGCGAGGATGTCGAACGACTCCCGCACCGGCAGGTCCCACCACAACTGGGAGCGCTGCCCGAACACGACCCCGACGCGGCGGGCGAGGTCGCGCCGCTGGGCGAGCGGGTCGAGCCCGCACGTGCGTACGCTGCCGGCGGTCGGTACCAGGATGCCGACCAGCATCTTGATGGTGGTCGACTTCCCGGCGCCGTTGGCGCCGATGTAGCCGACCGACTCGCCGGCCTCGATGCGCAGGTCGAGGTGGTCGACCGCGGTGAGTTCGACCTTGCGCAGCTTCTCCCGCCGGGTGAAGACCCGGGTCAGCCCCTGCGTCTCGATGATCATCCGCCGCCTCCTTGGTAGTGCCGAAGTCCGGTGCGCCAGGCCAGCGCGGCCAGTCCGCCGCTCCACAGCGCCGCGAGCGGCAGGCACCACGCCAGCCAGCTCGGCAGCCACTGCGGGCCGGTCTTGTCCAGGATCCACAACGTCGGGATGAACGCTGTGAACGCCATCGGGAAGAAGAAGCCGAACAGGGCCTTGACCGGCTTGTTCCAGACCGACGCGACCTGGGTGGAGGCGTAGCGACCGCCGTACACGAAGGCGTTGGTGGCCTCGGCGCCGTTGACCAGGAAGAACTGCAGTCCGGCGGCGATGACGAACTGCGCCATGAAGATCGCGATGCCGCAGACCACGGCCAGGACCAGCATCGCGACGTGACCCGCGGTCCAGTGGATGTCGTTGAGCCACAAGGCCGTTCCGATGCAGACCAAAGCGACGGTGCCGCGCGAGATGCGTTTGAGCGCCAGGTCGCTGGTGACCAGTTGCAGCAGCACCGGCTGCGGCCGCAGGTAGAAGACGTCGAGGGTGCCGGCGCGAATGTAGGTCGGCAGGTTGTCGCAGTGGCCGACCAGCATGTCGGCGACGCTGAAGCTGAAGTCGGCCAGCCCGTAGACGAGCAGGATCTGCTTGAAGTCGAAGCCGCCGAGAGTGCCGACGGCGTGGAAGAGCACCCACACCTCGGCCAGTTCGATGAACCCGATCAGCGCCGAGGAAGCGACGTCGAGGCCGAAGTTGAGACGGTACGCGCGCTGGCTGCGGACCCGGGAGGCGAGAACTGCCTTGTACGGCGCGAAGCTATCCACCCTGGACCTCCAGGCGGGCGCGGCCGAGCCGGGTGAACCACCAGCCGGCCAGCCAGGTCACGACCAACCAGAACCCTTGCACCGCAAGGATTTCGGGGCCGACCTTGCCGACGTACAGGTCGATCGGCGACATCATCATCGACGGGAACGGGGTGCACTGCGCGACCATCCGCAGCCAGTCGGGGAACAGCGAGATCGGCACGAACAGCCCGGCGAGGAACCCGGACAGCATCATGTACATCGTCTGCAGGCCGCGCAGTTCGACCAGCCAGAACCCGGCGGTCGTCAGCAGGTAGACCGTCGACTGCGAGATCACCATCCCGAGCGCGAGGCTGAGCAGCGCGAGCGTCCAGGTGGTCCAGTGGTCCGGGGTGGACAGGCCGACGACCAGTGCGCCGATCGCCAGCGACGGCAGGCCGCGCGGCACGAGGGCGTACGTCGCCTTCCCCACCTCGGTCGCGATCGTCGCCGATTGCACGTCCAGCGGTCGCAGGAAGTCGGTGGTGATGTCACCCTTCTTGATCCGATCGGCCAGGTCGAGGCGGCCGTTCAGATTCAATGACCCGAGCAGGCCCTGCCCGACCCAGACGTACGTCGCCATCGCCGCGCCGTCGTACCCGCCGACCATCCCGCCGCCCGCGGTCACCGTGGCCCCGAGGATGACCGTCTTCAGCAGGCCGAAGGTGGCGTTCGCGAGCAGGCCGCCGAACATCGCGAGGCGGTACGTCGCCTGCTGCCGGATCCCGGCGACGAAGAGCTTCCAGTACGGCCGCAGGCTCGGGGCGAGGGCGGTGGAAGACACAAACGAGAGAGCCTACGTGGGGTGGGTCACGTCGGCAACCACCATCAAT
>JASLFY010000345.1 GCA_030150425.1 Yimella sp.
CTGACGCCGCCGACGGGGGTGCGTCGCGCCGACCTCGCGTTGGCCATCGCCCTCGACACGATCGAGGTCGTCCTGGAGGTCGTCCCGGCCGCCCAGGTGGTCGTCGTCACCGACGACGACGTCGTCCGCAGCAACGCCGAGAGCAGTGGCGTCACGGTGCTCGACGACCCGGGTCGCGGGCTGAACCCGGCGATCGAGGCCGGCCTGCGGTGGGTGTCGAACGCCGCCCCCGGCACCGCCGCCGCGGTGCTGCTCGCCGACCTGCCGAGCCTCACCGCCGAGACGTTGTACGACGGTCTACGCGCTTGTGCCGCAACCGAATCCAGCGTCGTTCCCGACCACTCGGGTCATGGCACCGTGCTGCTCACTCACCACGACGTCGGCCGTTTGGTCCCCCGCTTCGGCAGTTCGTCGGCGGCCCGGCACGGCCGTACGGCGACGGTCCTCCCCCTGACCCTCCCCCGGCTGCGCACGGACGTCGACGACCTGGAGTCGCTGACCCGCGCCCAGGAGCTCGGTCTCGGCCCGCGGACCGCCGGCGTGCTGTCGGCGGCCACCGAGTCCACCGATCGGGCAAGCTGAGTCCATGCAGGCGACCGTGCACACCTTCGACCCGGACGAGCGGACGGGAACGGTGCTGACCGACAACGGCCGCAGCCTGGCCTTCTCGGCGGCCGCCTTCGCCGCGTCCGGGCTGCGGATGGCGCGCCCCGGGCAGCGACTGAACATCGAGGTCGGCGCCGAGGGCATCTCCCGGATGTGGGTCGTCGGCATCGGCCCGGGCCAGCGCATCCGCTGAGCCCTCTGTCGAACCACACCCTCGCAAACGTTACGGAAACGTTCAGGCGCTACAGGTGTATCTGTAGCGCCTGAACACAAGTGCAGCGTTTGCCCGGATCGAGCGGGGTCACTTCTTCTTCGGGGCCGCCTTCTTGGCCACCGTCTTCTTGGCGACGGTCTTCTTCGCAGCGGTCTTCTTGGCCGCCGTCTTCTTGGCGGTGGTCGCGGTCGAGGTGGTCGCCGCGGCACGGCCACCGGCGTTGCCGGTCTTGGGCAGCGAGCTCGGCTTGGCCACGACGGCCTTGAAGCCGGTGCCCGGCCGGAACTTCGGCACCGCGGTCTTCTTGATCGGCACCGTCTCCCCCGTACGCGGGTTGCGGCCGGTGCGGGCCGCCCGGGACACCTTCTCGAAGGTGCCGAATCCGGTGATGCTGACCTTCTCCCCCTTGGCGACCTGGCGGATGATCGTGTCCAGCACGGCGTCGACCGCGTCGACAGCCGCCTTCTTGCCACCCAGTCGGGTTTCGATGCTCGCGATGAGATCTGCCTTGTTCACAGCTGACACCCCTTCAGTGTCCAGCCCCCCGGCCAACGGCCCGGTTGCCTGCCAATGTCGTTGACCCGAGACCCAATCCGCCCCCGATCAGGACTGACGTTAAGACCCCGACGCGCCGCTGGCAACCATGACGGGCGCGCAAGTCGTTGTCCCGCAACAGCTTTCGACCGCCGTACGCCGACATCGGACGGCGACGGCCGACACCGCGTCCACCCCCGGTGAGACGTGGATCACGTTGCGATTCAACGGAACCCGATGGATCGGGACCGTGAAGAAGGGGCGCGTCAGTCGACCTCGACCGACGGCTTCCAGCGGGGGCGCTCACCCTCGAAGCGGTCGATGTCGGCCGCGTGTCGCAGGGTCAGGCTGATGTCGTCGAGGCCCTCGAGCAAACGCCAGCGGATGTAGTCGTCGACCTCGAAGGCGAAGACGTGTTCGCCGGCGGTGACCGTGCGCTCAACCAGGTCGACCGCCACCTGGGTGCCGGGCTCGTTCTCCAGCAGCTTCCAGAGCAACTCGATGTCGTCCTGGCGCAGCTGCGCGGTCAGCAGACCGGCCTTGCCGGAGTTGCCGCGGAAGATGTCGGCGAACCGGCTGGAGAGGACGACCTTGAAGCCGTAGTCCATCAGCGCCCAGACGGCGTGCTCCCGGGAGGAGCCGGTGCCGAAGTCCGGGCCGGCGACGAGCACCGAACCGTGGGCGTACGACGGGTTGTTCAGGACGAAGGTCTCGTCACCGCGCCACGCGGCGAACAGGCCGTCCTCGAAACCGGTGCGGGTGACCCGCTTCAGGTAGACGGCGGGGATGATCTGGTCGGTGTCGACGTTGCTGCGCCGCAACGGAACTCCGACTCCGGTGTGCTGGGTGAACTTCTCCATCGTCAGCTCCTCGCGTTCAGATCGGCCGGGCCGGACAGGGTGCCGCGTACGGCGGTGGCGGCGGCCACCAACGGGCTCACCAGGTGGGTACGACCGCCCTTGCCCTGCCGTCCCTCGAAGTTGCGGTTGGACGTCGACGCGCTGCGCTCCCCCGGCGCCAGTTGGTCGGGGTTCATGCCCAGGCACATCGAGCAGCCGGCCAGCCGCCACTCGGCGCCCGCTTGCTCGAACACCCGGTCGAGGCCCTCGGCCTCGGCCTGCAGACGCACCTTCGCCGATCCCGGCACCACCAGCATTCGTACGCCGTCGGCCACCTGGCGGCCCTTGATGACGTCGGCGGCGGCGCGCAAGTCCTCGATGCGGCCGTTGGTGCACGACCCGAGGAAGACGGTGTCGACCTTGATCTGCTTGAGCGGCATACCGGGCGTCAGCCCCATGTACTCGATCGCCTTCTCGGCCGCGAAGCGCGCGGTGTCGTCGGCGATGTCGTCCGGCCGCGGGACGCTCTCGCCGAGCGGCAGACCCTGGCCCGGGTTGGTGCCCCAGGTGACGAACGGGGTGAGCTCGGCGGCGTCGAGGTGGACCTCGGCGTCGAACTGCGCGTCGTCGTCGGTCGCCAGCTCACGCCAGGCGGCGACGGCTGCGTCCCAGTCCTCGCCCTGCGGGGCGTGGTCGCGGCCCTTCAAGTAGTCGAACGTCGTCTCGTCCGGCGCGATCATCCCGGCGCGGGCGCCGGCCTCGATCGACATGTTGCACATCGTCATCCGGGCTTCCATCGACAGCGCCCGGATGGCGGAGCCGCGGTACTCCAGGACGTATCCCTGTCCACCGCCGGTACCGATCTTCGCGATCACCGCGAGGATGACGTCCTTGGCCGTGACGCCCTCGGCGAGCTCGCCCTCGACGTTGATCGCCATCGTCCGGAACGGCTTGAGCGGCAACGTCTGCGTCGCCATGACGTGTTCGACCTCACTGGTCCCGATGCCGAACGCGAGCGCACCGAACGCACCGTGGGTCGAGGTGTGGCTGTCACCGCAGACGATCGTCATTCCCGGCTGGGTCAGGCCCAGCTGCGGACCGATGATGTGGACGATCCCTTGCTCGGCGTCGCCCATCGGGAACAGCTTCACGCCGAACTCGGCGCAGTTGCGACGCAGCGTCTCGACCTGCGTACGGCTGGTCACGTCGGTGATCGGACCGGGCGTCGTCGGGACGTTGTGGTCCTCGGTCGCGACGGTGAGATCGGGGCGTCGCAGCGGGCGGCCGGCGAGTCGCAGTCCGTCGAACGCCTGCGGGCTCGTCACTTCGTGCAGCAGGTGCAGATCGACGTAGAGCAGATCGGGCTCGCCCTCTGCGCTGCGTACGACATGCTGTTCCCAGACCTTCTCGGCCAGCGTTCGTCCCATGTGCGATGGACCTCCTCGTGGTCGTCACCCTCGAACGGTGACGAGAATCGCGCACCATTTCTCGCCGTGAACTTGCGTCTCGCTCAGCGAGACGGCAATATCAGCACATGGACAACACTAGCGGTGTCGGCGTTCTGGACAAGGCGGCCGTCGTTCTGGCGGCTCTCGAGGCGGGGCCTTCGACCCTTGCGCAACTGGTTGCACACACGGGCCTGGCCCGACCGACCGCGCATCGCCTCGCGGTGGCGCTGGAACACCACCGGCTGGTGGCCCGCGACCTGCAGGGCCGATTCGTACTCGGCCCGCGCCTGGGCGAGCTGGCCTCCGCGGCCGGTGAGGACCGACTGCTGGCGGCCGCGGGTCCGGTCCTCGGCGCACTGCGCGACCACACCCACGAGAGCGCCCAGCTGTTCCGCCGCCAGGGCGACCAGCGCATCTGTGTCGCGGCCGCGGACCGCCCGATGGGTCTGCGCGACTCGATCCCGGTCGGTGCCACCCTGTCGATGAGCGCGGGTTCCGCCGCGCAGGTGCTGCTCGCCTGGGAGGAGCCGGACCGGCTGCACCGCGGGCTGCAGGGCGCGAAGTTCACCGCGACCATGCTGTCCGGCGTACGTCGCCGCGGATGGGCGCAGAGTGTGGGCGAGCGCGAGCAGGGCGTCGCGTCGGTGTCCGCCCCCGTACGCAGCCCCTCCGGTCGCGTCATCGCCGCGGTGTCGATCTCGGGCCCGATCGAGCGCGTCTCGCGTCAGCCCGGCCGCCTGCACGCCGCGACCGTCGTCGCCGGCGCGAACAAGCTCACCGAGATCCTGGCCCGCGCCCACGCGGCCGGGCAGCGTCGCAACGACGCGAGCTGACGGTTCGGAAGTCGGGTCCGGAGGAGGGTTCTTCGACGGGAGCAGCTTCACGAAGCGGCCCTGGTCGAAAAACCCTCCTCCGGCCGCTCCACATGCCCCTGGAAATGCCGAAACCCCCTGCGATGCAGGGGGTTTCGGGCTTTGTAGCCCCGACGGGATTCGAACCCGCGCTACCGCCTTGAGAGGGCGGCGTGCTAGGCCGCTACACAACGGGGCCGCACTTTTTGCGCCTTTGGCACGTGGAGGAACATTACCGGATCGGTGCTGAATCTCCGAATCATCACTCGTTCCGCGGACAATCCGTGGACTTCGGATGATGGCTGGGGTACCAGGACTCGAACCTAGACTAACTGAACCAGAATCAGTCGTGCTGCCAATTACACCATACCCCAAGGGGGTTTATCCGCTCGCGCGCCTCGCGGCCTTCGAGCGGGTGAACCGAGGGGAAACACTACCCGAGGTCAGCGCCTCGCCCAAATCGAGGTCCCCCACCGGATTCGAGCGTCCGGGGAGCCGTACGCAGGGTGCCCGAGGTAGCGTGCGAGAGCCCCTCGCCCGCACTTCCACGGCGACCGACGACAGACATTGGAGCCCGACGATGACCGACCGCACTCTCCTTCCGCTCGCCGACCGCACCGCGCTGGTCACCGGCGCCGCGTCGGGGATCGGGCGGGCGTGCGCGACCCGGCTGGCGGCGGACGGCGCGCGCGTGGTGGCCGTCGACCTGAACCCGGACGGGCTCCGCGATCTCTGTGCGGAACATCCGGGCATCGAGCCGGCGGTGGCCGACCTGTCAGACCTCGACGCCATCGCCGCACTGCCGTCCGACGTCGACGTCCTGATCAACAACGCCGGCCTGCAACACGTCAGCCCGATCGTCGACTTCCCGCCGGAGAAGTTCGAACTGATCATGAAG
>JASLFY010000017.1 GCA_030150425.1 Yimella sp.
CCCGTCGGCGGCGACTTCCGCGGTGATCGCGCCGATCTCCTGGCCGCCGGTGAGTTCCGCGTCGACGCGGTGCATCGTCGCCTCGTGGGTCTGCATGCGCCAGGTGAAGTCGACGCTCTGGTCCTGCGGGAACCAGCTCCATGCGGCTTCGTCGGGCTCGCGTGCCTCGAGTGCCTGCAGCAAGCGGGCGGTCGCGCCGGCGCGCCGGTCGAGGAGCGACGCGCGGTCGTCGGGCATCGGCGTCCGCTGCTGCTGGAAGGCCTCGATCTGGTCGCCGGTCAACCGGTCGCCGATCACGGCGGCCCAGAACTCGTGGACCTCGGTGAGGTGCTTCAGCAGGTCGACGGAGGTCCAGTCGGGGCAGGTCGGCACTTTCGCATCGGTCGGTGCGTCTGCCAGCACGGTGGCGAAGCGGTCGGACTCGGCCCGGATGTGGGCGGCGCGGTCGATCATCGGGATCCTCTCCTGAAGGGGTGTGCTGTGACCCTAGAGGCGGTTGCGGACGATCCGTGTCCTCTATCGCTCGGCGGCGCGGATTCGAAGCCCGCTGGCGATCAGGCGGCGGATCAACTCGCCGCCGCTGACCTCGACCGCGCCGGCCGCCACGACGGCGTCGTAGCGCTCCTGCGGGATGTCGTAGTGGTCACCGTCGAAGAGGTGTTCCGGCAGGCCGACGCGGCGGGCGAAATCGTGCAACTCGCGGTAGGAGGTGTCGCTGACCAGGTGTGACCAGAGGCGGTCGTACGCCGGCCAGAACGGCGGGTCGATCAGCACCGTCATCGCAGTGCCTCCGCGATGCGCGCGGCGAACTCGGCCGCTTCGCCCGCGGCGTACTTCGTCCGCGGCCAGAAGAATCCACGCAGCCCATCACCTTTCGTACGCGGCACGACGTGACAGTGCAGGTGTGGAACCGACTGCGAGACAACGTTGTTCATCGCCACGAAGGTGCCTGTCGCGCCGACGGCCGCGGGCAGCCGGGCGGCGATCGTCTGCACCTGCGTGAAGAACGCGGGCAGGTCCGCCGGCGGCAGGTCGCCCAGGGTCGGTACGTGGCTGCGCGGCACCACCAGGACGTGGCCCTTGAACACCGGCCGGGTGTCGAGGAAGGCGAGCGTCGTGGCGGTCTCGTGGACGACGTACGCCTCGGCGCCGTCGGCCACGATCGAGCAGAACACACAGGCGGTCATTCCTCGATCATCGCGGTCCGCGGGCCGCGGCGCTAGTTCGGGAGCACTACACCTGCCGGACACCCAGGTTTCTCCCAGGATCCAATCCCGGTCGATTCGATGAGCGACGGCTGTGGCCGTCACCGCAGCCGTCGGAAGACCCATTGATCACCGGAGGAACCATGTTCACTGCACGCACCCGGCGCGCCACCCTTGCGGGCGTCGCCACCGTCTCTCTGCTGGGGGTCGGCACCACCGCGTACGCCGGCGGCGGCCACCTGCCGCTGTTGGACCGCACCGCCCGTGGCGTGCTCGATGTCCATGGTGGCGCGATGCGTGAGTCGGGCGACGAGACCCGGATCATCGACGCCAGCACCAAGAAGGGCCCGGCGAAGAACGTCATCCTGATCATCGGCGACGGGATGGGCGACTCGGAGATCACCGTGGCGCGCAACTACCTGCTCGGCGCCGGTAAGGCGTTCAAGGGCATCGACGCGCTGCCGATGACCGGTCAGATGACCCACTACAGCGTCCGCAAGGACGACGGTCTGCCCGACTACGACCCCGACTCGGCGGCGACCGGCACCAACTGGGCCACCGGCACCAAGACGTACGACAACGCCATCTCCGTCGACCGTCACGGCAAGCCGCAGAAGACACTGCTCGAGATCGCCAAGTCCGGCGGGATGGCCACCGGTAACGTCTCCACCGCGGAGATCGAGGACGCCACCCCGGCCGTCCAGGTGAGCCACATCAGCGCGCGGTCCTGCTACGGCCCGGTCAAGACGTCGACCACCTGCGCCGCGGAGGCCAAGGAGAACGGTGGCCTCGGCTCGATCGCGGAGCAGATGCTCGACACCCGACCCGACGTGACGATGGGTGGCGGCTCCGCCACCTTCGACGAGACGGCCAAGGCCGGCCAGTGGAGCGGCAAGACGCTGGTGCAGCAGGCGAAGGACCGTGGTTACCAGTACCTCACCGACAAGTCGCAGCTCGCCGGTGTGAAGTCCGCCGACCAGAAGGCTCCGCTGATGGCGCTCTTCTCGAAGGGCAACATGCCGGTCAAGTTCGCGCCGAGCACCACCGCGCAGGGCACCCTGCCGCCGGCGCAGACCTGCCAGCCGAACCCGGAGTTCTCCGCGGTGCCGACGCTGAAGGACATGACCGACAAGTCGATCGGTCTGCTGTCGAAGAACCCGGCCGCCAAGAAGAATGGCTTCTTCCTGCAGATCGAGAGCGCCTCGATCGACAAGCAGGACCACGCCGCCAACGCCTGCGGTCAGATCGGTGAGACCGGTCAGCTGGACGACGCCGTGCAGTCCGCGCTGGCGTACGCCAAGGCCGACGGCAACACGATCGTCATCGTGACCGCGGATCACGCGCACACCAGCCAGATCGTCGACGGCGCGACGCCGGGCCAGAACACCCTGCTGACCACCGCCGACGGCGCGCCGATGATCGTCGCGTACGGCACCTCCCCGGCCGGCGGCAGCCAGCAGCACACCGGTTCGCAGCTGCGGGTCGCCGGCTACGGCCCGGGCGCGGCCAACCTGGTCGGCCTGATCGACCAGACCGACCTGTTCCAGATCATGGGTGCCTCGGTCGACCACCGCCGCAAGAAGTGACCTCCGGCATTTCGGACGGCAGTTAGTTCCAGATCCGCCAGTGCGGCCCGGAATTCCGGGCCGCACTGGTCGTCTCCGTGGTGAAGTGCATTCCGAAACGTCAGCGCTTCTCGCAGGCGATCCCGTCGTGGTCACGGTCCAAGCCCTTGTTGGCGTTGTAGAGCGTCCTGTTGACGGTGAAGTTGCGGACCGGTGCGGTACGCCCGGAGACGTGGTCGCGAGCCCCGGGGCGACCGACGCCGTGGTGGTACTTCGCGTTGAGCGCCTTGCAGTTCGCGAACTTCTTCACCTTGGTGGCGCTGGCCGGGCTGCTGGCGATGAACTGAGGTGTGGCTGCTGCGACGACAAGCGGCAGGATCAGCAGGGAGCGGCGCATGAGAATCCTTCGGGAGCGCGGATCGGGTTACCAGACGATAGGGCCCGTCAAACGGGCCGGGAGCCCAGTTCCCGAATCGGTGGCGCCCGAAATGTCAGACGGGCCGGTGGCGCAGGCTGATGTCGTTGCAGGCCGCGCAGGTCTCCTCGGGCACGATGCCCCAGCGCATGAGGTGGCCGAAGACGAAGCAGCCGGCGCAGAACCCGACGACGCTCTCCAGCAGTGCGAAGACGACCAGCACCGACAGCAGTACGACCGCGACGGTGTGGGCGCCGAACCCGATCCAGGCGACGGCGGCCGCTGTGGTGAAGACGAGACCGACTGTCTGCGCGAAGCGCTTCGGGGCGCCCGCGACGATCTTCGGAGTGCCGAGCCGGGGAGCGATGACGCTTGCCGCGAGGCGACCCAGCGGGCTGAACCGTGGGCCGGCCATCACCCGCAGCGCGAAGCCCGCTGCCAGCACCAACGTCAGCCATCGCCAACCGGTGAGCAGCGTTGCGAGAGTGAGGAGTACGACGCCTCCGGCCACGACTCGGGCGGCCTTCTCGTTCACCTCGTCGGGGAAACCGATGATTTTCGATGCCATAAGTCACGATTATGACTCATGGCGCTGGGGCGATCGTCAGTGCTTCTCGCAGGCGATCCCGTCGCGGTCGCGGTCGAGGCCCTTGTTGGCGTTGTAGAGTGCGGTGTTGACCGTGAAATTGCGCACCGGCTTGTCCGAGCTGCGGGCGACGTGGTCGCGCGCACCGGCCCGCCCCACGCCGTGCGGGTACTTCTTCTGCAGGTCCGCGCAGCGCTTGTACTTCGTCGGTGTGGCGGCCGAGGCGGTGCCGGCGGCGCTCGCCGGGCTAACCCTCGTCTGCTTGCTGCACACCAGCTGGGAACTCTGGCACCACCCGGCGATCGGCCCGGTCGATGACTCCTGATCGTCCAGTGTCATCGCCGCGCAGACTCTCGCACCTACGGCTTGGGACTACCTCACCGGACGGCGTTTCCCAGGGGCTCGCCGACGGAGCGCGGCGCAGTCGCCACGCGCGTGTCGCCAGGTGGAAATTGAGTTTCGTCTCGACGTCGTTGAGGTCGTGGCCCGAGATCTGGGTGATGCGGCTGAGTCGGTACCGCAGTGTGTTCCGGTGGATTGAGAGCGCTGCTGCCGTGTCGGCGTACCTGCCTCCGTGGTCGAGGTACGCCGCTAGCGTGAGGACGAGTTCGGTGCCGTGGCGGCGGTCGTAGCTCAGCAGGTCGCCGAGCCAGTCGCTGACGAGGCGTTCGACCTCATCGGCATTGGCGTCGAGGGCGAGCAGCCGGTCCACTCCCAAGTCGGCGTAGGCAATGAAGCCATACGGATTGGCGGACTGCTGACGAGCCCTGAGTGCTCGTTGGGCCTGCTCATACGCACGTGGGATCTGTTCCGGCGAGTTGGCCGGCTCCCCCTTGGCGATCACACCGTTGGTGTCGCCGTAATCGCGCGACAAGTCGTCGAACAAGCGGCCCATGTCGACACCTCGACGGGCGAGGGCGACGACCAGTCCCCGGTTCCGGACGACCAAGCAGGGCAGTCGCTGACGGGCCATGGCCCTGCGAACGTGATCGACGTCGCGGTCGTGCCAGCGGTGACCCCGCTCGGAGGACCACGCGCACACGATCAGGTCGTGCGGAACGCCAAGGTCGTGGCCCTGAGCGGATGCCCGGTCCACGGCAACGTCGTCCGGGAGCCCTTCAAGAAGGTCGTCGAGGAGGTCTCGACTCAGTCGGTTCTCCAGTTCACTCATTGCTGCGGCATGAGCCCTCAGCAGCCCCAGTGCGACGCCCGCGTACCGCAGAGCGAATGATGCGTCGTCTCGGTCTTTGTCCGGTGGCACCTCCAGTTCGATCGTGCCGAGTTCGGGGCGTCCGCCGATGACCTCCTCGAGCGAGGTTCGCTCGAGGAGCGGTTGATACCGACCGGCAACCGTGATCCGTGTCGTCTCGTGCCCGAATCTGTCCCGCAGCACGACAGCGGAGCCAGTGAGCCGGCTGAGTGAGGTGGCTACGTCGAGCTCAGTCCCGGTCGTGGATAGTCGGGCGAACTCCTCAAGCACCCCCTCACGGTGCTGCAGCGCCGCGACGGTGCGCGCCATCTCGTTATTGGCTGAATCGAGCTCGCGGGCGCGTCGGCGGTGGCGCTCGTGCAAGTCCGCGTCCGCCAGCGCCGTCCCGAGGAGGTCGCCCAACTGCTCGATGACGAACAGTTGTTCGGGGTCGGGCCGGGCGGAGCTGCGAAGGACCAGCTGGCCCGGTGCGCCGTTCAAGACCGCGACAGAGGTCGTAGACGTCCAGGCGTCGCCGTGGTCCTGCACGAATACCCGTTCACTGGTTGGGGGGCTCGGTTCCGCCGGCCTCGTTGGCTCCCCGGGGGGCAGGGTGGTCCACTCCTGGTGACGCTGGAAGCTGACGTGAACCAAGGTGCAGCCGGTCACCGACTCGACCCCACGCGCCAGGACGTCGATGACCCCGTCCACGTCGTGACGTTGCAGCATCGTCACGGACATCACCAGCAACTCATGGAGGCCGGTGAGGGCACGCTCCAGATCTAGCCCGTCGATGTCCGCAACGGTTCGGGTCGAGGCAGGCTCTGAGACGGTCATCTCGCGGTCCCTCGCCGACCCACCCGGGATCCCTCTGTGACGTAGGGACCCAACAGGTCGTCGCGCTGAGCGGCACCACCTCGGTGCCTGCAGCACTGATGTATCGCGGGATCCAGTCCGAGTCCGTGAGAGCTCATCGGTCCTCGTCAACTCTCGGGGGCAGCGTTGCGCCCACCGTATCCCTTCCGCTGTGCACGCAACGTAGGGAGTTGTGCACTCGACCCAAATTGGCGCCGGGGTTTGGACCTGGCGTGCCCATGACTTCCTGGTGGCCGGCGGCGAGCGTGGAGGGGTCGGAAGGCCCACACAACGATTGGAGATTCGTATGAAGGCTGTCGTGTATCAGGGACCCCGAGACGTCGCAGTCACCGATGTTCCGGACGCGAAGATCGAGCGGCCCACTGATGTACTGGTCAAGATCACAAC
The DNA here is from genome assembly GCA_030150425.1 of Yimella sp. Lineage (GTDB taxonomy): Bacteria > Actinomycetota > Actinomycetes > Actinomycetales > Dermatophilaceae > Yimella. The sequence goes on from JASLFY010000017.1 coordinate 6,224, forward strand.
GACCAACATCTGCGGCTCGGACCTGCACATGTACGAGGGGCGGACCTCCTTCGAGAAGGGCCGGACGTTCGGCCACGAGAACATGGGAGAGGTGGTGGAGATCGGCAAGGGAGTAGAGAAGATCAAGGTGGGCGACCGGGTCGTGCTGCCCTTTAACATCTCGTGCGGGTTCTGCAAGAACTGCGAGCGCGGGCTCACGAACTACTGCCTGACGACGCAACCTGACCCATCGGCCGCCGGTGCGGCCTACGGCTTCGCCGAAATGGGCCCGTACGGCGGCGGGCAGGCAGAACTGCTCCGGGTGCCCTTCGGCGACCACAACGCGCTGCGCCTGGGTGAAGACGCGCAGGACAAGGAGAACGACTACGTCATGCTCTCCGACATCTTCCCCACCGGTTACCACGCCACTGAGATGGCTGGTGTGATCCCGGGCGACAGCGTCGTGATCGCTGGAGCCGGTCCGGTGGGTCTGATGGCTGCGTTGTCCGCGACGATCAAGGGCGCCGCGAAGGTCATGGTGGTCGATCGCCATCCCGACCGGCTCGCGCTGGCCGAGCAGATCGGAGCGATCGCCATCGACGACTCCAAGGTCGACCCCGTGCAGGCTGTGCTGGACGAGACCATGGGGCTCGGAGCCGACCGTGGCTGCGAGTGCGTGGGCTACCAGGCCCACGACCCGGAGGGTCAGGAACACCCGAACGACACGCTGAACAAGCTCGTGAAATCGGTGCGCTTCACCGGTCGCATCGGGTCGATCGGCGTGTTCGTCCCACAGGATCCCGGTGGCCCCGACGAACTCGCCAAGAACGGCCAGGTCGCCTTCGACTACGGCATGTACTGGTTCAAGGGCCAGCACATCGGCAGCGGCCAGGCCCCGGTGAAGAAGTACAACCGGCAGCTGCGCGACCTGATCGCCGCCGGCAAGGCTGAACCGTCGTTCATCGTCAGCCACGAGCTGCCTCTGGACCAGGCGCCCGACGCCTACAAGCACTTCGACGCACGCGACGAGGGTTGGACCAAGGTCGTCCTCAAGCCGACGATGACAGGAGCGTGACGTGGCAGGGCAACTGGACGGACGACACGTCGCGATCCTGGCCGCCGACGGCGTCGAGCGGGTGGAGCTCGAGAAGCCCCGCCAGGCCCTCGACGAGGCCGGCGCCAGGACCACCCTGGCCGCGATCTCGCCGTCGTGGATCGAGAGCAGCGTGGTGCGGGCCCCGGCCCCGTCGAGCGACTGGCGGGGTTTCTCGAGTTCGACCCGTTCGACGCCATCCGTGGCCAGGATCGCGACGTGCCGGCCGTCCAGCCGGCCTGCCACGTCAGGCTCCCGTCATCGTCGGCTTGAGGACGACCTTGGTCCAGCCGTCGTCGCGTGCGTCGAAGTGCTTGTAGGCGTCGGGTGCCTGGTCCAGGGGTAGCTCGTGGCTGACGATGAAC
>JASLFY010000036.1 GCA_030150425.1 Yimella sp.
TGGGCGTCCAGACACAGGCGTTGCAGGTCCAGTTCAAGCATGGCGTCCATGCGCCCAACCTAGTCCGCGGCTTCCCGCCCACCCGCGCAGGACGAGTTACCGAACATGTCCCGTCGTTGTTCACCTGAGCGTTGCCGTCCGGTCGTTCCGGTTGCCGATGATCGGGGCGTCAGATCGGATCGGAGTTTCGTCGGGGGTGTGGGACATGAGTTCCGCCACCGCGCTCGTGTCGTGGCACATCGGCGACCAGAACCTCACGTCGACCGCGGGGATCGGCGAGGTGAAACTGACCTGGCGACCCATCCCTGACGTCGCGGCGTATGAGGTCCACGCCGTCCGCGGCGTCGACCACGAGCCGGAGTGGATGCCGACCGCCGCGACCCTGCTCGCGGTGACCGCCGGGACCCGATTCGTGCACCGCGGGCTGGGTCCGGAGGCCGCCCGCTGGAGCTACCGGGTCGCGGCCGTGACGTCGTACGGCGAACACCTGACCACCCCGGTGACGACCGGTCGCAGCACCACCTCGGTGACCGTCCACGGCACCCCGCTCGCGGTCGTCGGCCGGTTCGACGGCAGCGGCCTCGACCTGGCGATCTCTGCGACCGGCTTCGTGCACTACCGCACGACCTTCCCGCACGACGTCGACTTCCGGTACGGCTTCGACGCCCCGGAGTACCGGTGGAGCTACGTGCAGCCCGGGCCGGAGGACGCCTGGGCCGGCCGTCGTCGGCACCGCTTCAAGCTGCGCTTCGACCTCGACCGGGTGCCCGACCAGGACGTCGACCTGGCCCTCTGGCTGGTCGACCGCCACCCCACGCGCGCGGGGTCGGCGTCGTTGTCCATCAACGGGATCCAGCTGGAGTCGCTGTTGTTCGACGAGACCACCGGCGAGGGTCACGCGTCGTTGGTGGTGCCCGGCTCGGGCGCCGGGCCGGCGTACTTCGAACCGGTCGTCCCGCGCTCGGCGCTGGTCGAGGGGGAGAACGTGCTGGAGATCGCCAAGGACCATGGCAGCTGGATCGCGTACGACGCCATCGGGGTCTTCCAACGCCCCGACGGTCCGCCGCGGCTGCCGTACGTCCGGCCGGCTGTCGGAGGCACGTCCTAGGCTGAACGCCATGTCGAGCGCCGCCGGAAACCGCACCGGAACCTTCATCGTGTTCGAGGGCGGTGACGGCGCCGGGAAGACCACCCAGATCCGAACCCTGGTCGACCACCTGCGGGCGGCCGGCCACCGGGTGCGCACCACCCGCGAGCCGGGCGGCACCCCGCTGGGCGGGCAGATCCGCAACCTGGTGCTCCACGGCGACGCCGTCGACCCGCGGGCCGAGGCGCTGCTGTTCGCGGCCGACCGCGCCCACCACGTCGCGACCCTCGTACGACCCGCGTTGGCCGCCGGCGACGTCGTCGTGCAGGACCGTTACCTCGACTCCTCGATCGCCTACCAGGGGCAGGGGCGCGACCTCGATCCCGACGACGTCCGTGGGCTGTCCCGGTGGGCGACCCGCGACCTGGTTCCCGACCTGACCGTGGTGCTCGATCTCGACCCCACCGTGGGGCGGGCCCGGCGCGGCGACACCCACGACCGCCTCGAGCGGGAGGGCGACGACTTCCACGCGCGGGTGCGGGCGGAGTTCCTCCGTCTCGCGCAGGCCGAACCCGACCGCTACCTCGTGGTCGACGCGACGCTGCCGCGCGCCGAGATCGCCGCGGCGATCCGGGACCGCGTCGCGCAGCTGCTGGAGCCGGCCGGATGAGCGTGTGGACCGACGTCATCGGCCAGCCCGACGTGGTCGCCACACTGCAGGGCGTGGTCCGCAACCCGGCGGCGATGACCCATGCGTGGTTGTTCACCGGCCCGCCCGGTTCGGGTCGCTCGACCGCGGCGCGCGCCTTCGCGGCCGCGCTGCAGTGCCCGAACGGTGGCTGCGGTGAATGCCGCGAGTGCCGGACCGTGCTCGACGGGTCCCACGCCGACCTGACCGTGCTGTCCACCCAGGGGCTGTCGATCCAGGTCCGTGAGGCGCGCGAACTCGCTTCTGCCGCACAACATTCGCCGTCGGTGGGGCCGTGGCAGGTGATCCTGATCGAGGACGCCGACCGGCTCACCGAACGCGCCGCCGACGCGCTGCTGAAGGCGCTGGAGGAGCCGGCGCCACGCACCGTGTGGCTGCTGTGCGCTCCCAGCCTGGAGGACGTCATCATCACCATCCGCAGCCGGTCACGCCACGTACGGCTGCGGACCCCGAGCGCGCAGGCGGTCGCCGAACTGCTGACCCGGCGTGACGGCGTGGCTCCGGCGCAGGCGCTCGCGGCGGCCCACGCGGCGCAGTCCCACGTCGGCCTGGCAAAGCGCCTGGCCACCGACGACGCCGCACGCCGCCGGCGCAGCGACACCCTCGCCCTCGCGGGCACCATCCACGGACTGGGCGACGCGATGCGCGCGGCGGAGAACCTGGACTCCCTGGCGAAGGCGGAGTCGACCGCCTCGGCCGGCGAACGCGACGTCGCCGAGCGCGAGAAGCTGATGACCCAGCTGGGCGCCGACCCCGGCGCGCGTACCCAACCGCCCCACATCCGCTCCCAGCTCGCCGCCCTGGAGAAGGAGCAGAAGAAGCGCGCCACCCGCATCGGCCGCGACGTCACCGACCGGTCGCTGGTCGACCTGATGTCGATCTTCCGCGACGCGATCGTGGTGCAGTGCGGTCAGCCGGTCGAGCTGGTCAACCAGGACCGCACCGACCAGATCACCCACCTCGCCGCCCATTGGGAGGCCGAACGACTGCTCGGCGCGATGGACGCGATCGGCGAGGCCCGGGAGCGGATCGCCGCCAACGTGGCGCCGCTGCTGGCGCTCGAGGCGATGATGATCGCGCTGCGCAACCCGTCATGACCGCTCACGTACGGTGGACCGCATGAATCGCCGTACGCCCCGCTTCCTCGTGATCGCCGCCGGTGCGGCCTCGCTCGCCCTCGCCGGCTGCAGCGGGGGTTCGAACTCCGTGGCGACCAGCCCGGCGAACCCGGCCACCGGATCCTCGTCCGGTGCGGCCACCTCGGCGACCACGGCGCCGAGCGCCGGTCTGGAGAAGTTCTACTCGCAGAAGCTGGACTGGAAGGACTGCGACGGCGTCACCTGCGCCAAGCTGACCGTGCCGGTCGACTACGCGAACCCCGGCGGCGCGACGATCCAGTTGGCGGTCTCGAAGTACGCCGCGAAGGGCGACTCCAAGGGTGCGATCGTCTACAACCCGGGCGGTCCCGGCGCCTCCGGCTACGACTACGCGGCCGACGCGCTGAGTGACGGCCTGCACCAGTCGTACGACTCGATCGGGTTCGACCCGCGCGGGGTGGGGCGCTCCGCGCCGATCACTTGCGTCAGCGACGCCGAGATGGACGCCTTCATCGGCGCCGACCCGACGCCCGACGACAAGGCCGAGGAGACCGCCGCGCAGAAGGGCGCGAAGTCGTTCGCCGACAAGTGCAAGGCGAAGGCGGGCCCGCTGCTCGGCCATGTGTCGACGGTCGAGGTGGCCAAGGACATGGACGTGCTGCGCGCGGCGCTCGGCGAGGACAAGCTGAACTACCTCGGCATGTCCTACGGCACCTTCATCGGTTCGACCTACGCCGGGCTCTTCCCGCAGCGGGTCGGCCGGTTCGTGCTCGACGGCGTGGTGCCGCCCGACGTCAGCTCCGACGAGATGAACCTCGGTCAGGCGGAGGGCTTCGAGGGCGCCACCCGGGCCTACGTGCAGGACTGCATCGACCAGGGCGACTGCTACCTCGGCTCCACCGTCGACGCCGGCATGGCGAGAATCCGCGCGTTCCTCAAGCAGCTCGACGCGAAGCCGCTGCCGATCTCGGGGCAGGGCGACGTCACTCAGTTCACCGAGGGGTGGGCCTCGACCGGACTCGCGCTGGGCTTCTACTCCAAGCAGTTGTGGCCGCAGCTGACCGACGCCCTGAAGGCGGCGCTCGGTGGCAAGCCGGACCAGTTAATGGCGATGGCGAACCTCTACTCCGACCGCAACTCCGACGGCACCTACGCGAACAACTCGATGCAGGTGTTCTACGCCGTCAGCTGCCTCGACCGGTCCGCGCCGGCCGACCTGGGGGCGTACGAGAAGGACTCCGTCGCGTTCTCGAAGAAGGCGCCGACGTGGGGTCCGATGCTCGCCTGGGGATCGCTGATGTGCGGGCAGTGGCCCGTCCCCGCGACAGGGAAGGAACAGCGGATCACCGCCGCCGGCAGCGGCCCGATCCTGGTGGTCGGCACCACCCGCGACCCGGCCACCCCCTACCGCTTCTCGCAGCAGTTGGCGAAGGAACTGAGCAACGCCCGCCTGCTCACGTACGACGGCGACGGTCACACCGCGTACGGCCAGTCGGAGTGCGTGAACTCCGCGGTCGACGACTACTTCGGCGCCGGCACCCTCCCGCCGGTCGGGAAGACCTGTTGAGCGCGGGGCAGCCGGCCTGGCCGGTCGTCCTCTTCGACTTCGACGGCACACTCGCCGACACCATCCCGCTGATCGTCGACTCCTACCGCCACACCCTGGCGGCCGCGGGGCTCCCGCCGGTCGACGACGTGGAGGTCCGGTCGTGGATCGGTCGGCCGCTGCAGCCGGTCTTCGAGCAGCGCTACCCGGGCCGCGGCGACGAGCTGACGCAGACCTACCGCGAGTGGAATCTCGCCCACCACGACGAGTTGATCCGTCCGGTCGCGGGGATCGCCCAACTGCTGGACCAGTTGCGCGACAACGGTGTTCGGCTCGGTGTCGTGTCGTCCAAGCGCACCGAGACGGTCGAACAAGGGCTCGCCGCGGTCGGCCTCGACACCGCGATCCGGGTGTTGGCCGGGATGGACGACACCGCCGACCACAAGCCCGACCCGGCGCCGTTGCTGCACGCCGCGGCCCGTCTCGGCGTTCCGCCGTCCGACTGTGTGTACGTCGGTGACGCCGACGTCGACCTGCTCGCCGCGCGAGCCGCCGGGATGGCGTCGGTGGCGGTCACCTGGGGCGCCGGCGACCCCGCCGTACTGCGCGGGTTGCGGCCCGACGCGGTGGTCGACAACACGCCCCGGTTGCGCGAGGTGCTGCTGCACTGACGGCCTACGCGCCCTGCGGATCGGGACGGGCCCCGGGGTATTCCGCGGTCCGTCGTGATTCTTCGCACGACGGTTTCCGGGCATCACCGGCCGCCGGGCTGCGATTGTTGGAATCAACGCACATTCCCGTTCGAATCCGAAGGAGCACCATGTCGAAGATCCTGTTCGTCGTCACCGCGGCCGACCACTGGACCCTCAAGGACGGCACCCAGCACCCCACCGGCTACTGGGCCGAGGAACTGCTGACCCCGTACAAGACCATCACCGGGGCGGGCCACCAGGTCGACTTCGCGACGCCCGGCGGTGTCGCGCCCGTCGTCGACGCCACCAGCCTCACGCCGGAGAACAACGACGGCGCCGACGTGCGCCCCGACATCGAGGCGATCGACGCGCTGAAGTCGCCGCTGAAGCTGGAGGACGTGCAGCTGTCGGACTACGACGCCGTCTTCTACCCCGGCGGCCACGGCCCGATGGAGGACCTCGCCGTCGACAAGACCTCCGGCGCGCTGCTGACCGATGCGCTCGACTCCGGCAAGCCGCTGGGCGTCGTGTGCCACGCGCCGGCCGCGATGCTGGCCGCCGTCCGCGACGACGGCACGTCCGCTTTCGCCGGCAAGAAGATCACCGGCTTCTCCAACGAGGAGGAGCGCCAGGCCGGTCTCGCCGACAAGGCGAAGTGGCTGCTCGAGGACCGGCTGCGCGAGCTCGGCGCCGACGTCACCGTCGGTGACGCCTGGGCCCCGAACGTCGTGACCGACGGCAACCTGGTCACCGGCCAGAACCCGAAGTCCTCCGGTCCGCTGGCCGAGAAGCTGCTGGACCTGCTGAAGAAGTAGTCGCCCGCACCCCGCGTACGACGAACGCCCCCGACCTCGAGGTCGGGGGCGTTCGTGGTGGTGGAGCCGCTTGTCGGAATCGAACCGACGACCTATTCATTACGAGTGAATCGCTCTGGCCAACTGAGCTAAAGCGGCACCGTGTCCTGTCGGACACGAGCACCGAGTATACGCAGCAGGCCGGGCCGGAACCCAATCGGCCGGAACGGTCGCCCGTCAGCTGCCCGCGGGGCCGCGGCGGTCGCGCTTGCGCTGCTGCTTCTCTTCCTTCAACTGCTCGTTGCGCAGCAGCACCGGCACGTCGAACGGCTGGGCCGGCGGCCGCTTGCGACCGCGCATCTCGCCGAGCATCACCAGGCCGATGAACAGCACGACGAAGCCCATGCTGATGAGGATGAACGTCGGCCCCATGCCCAGGGCGGCGGTCTTGACGGCAACGGTGGAGAAGGCGTTCACCCGCTCATCGTCCCACCGCAGCCTGAACGCTCAGGAACCCACCCGGTCCAGGATCGCCTCGGCCACGTCCTCCGGGCGTCGCTCGGGCAGCCAGTGACCCGCCTCGAGTTCGACGAAGTGGTACGAACCGGCGACGTACTCCTCGGTCTTCTCGGCAGCCGCGCGGCCGAGGGCGGCGTCCTTGCGGCCCCAGACGTACGTCGTCGGCTGCTCGACCGGTCGCGCCATCGAGCCGCCGTCGGAGCCGCGGCCGCTACGGATCATCGACTTGCCCAGGGCGCGGTACCAGTTCAGCGGGCCGCGCAGCGACTCCGGGGTGGAGAAGCGTTCGACGTACGGCCGGGCCTGGTCGGCGGGCAGTCCGCTCGGGGTGAACAGCCGCTGCTGCAGCTTGCCGGCGAGGGCCCGCTCCGGCAGGTACGGCAACTGGAAGGCGCCCATGTACCAGCTGTTCTTCCACTGCCCGCCGTGCCGCATCGCCCACTGCATCGCGGTCGGGTGCGGGGTCGACAGCACGGTCAGCGTCTCGATCCGGTTCGGCAGGAAGGTGGCGGCCGCCCAGGCGACCGCGCCGCCCCAGTCGTGACCGACCAGGTGGACCTTCTCCTTGCCGGAGGCGTCGATCAGCGCGGCGACGTCGGCGACCAGCTCGCGCATCGCGTACGCCGACACGGCCGTCGGGTTGGCGCCGGGGGAGTAGCCGCGCTGGTCGGGCGCGAGGGTGCGGAACCCGGCGTCGTTGAGACGCCCCGACACCTGCGTCCAGGCGGTGCGATCCTGGGGGAAACCGTGTAGGAGGACAAT
>JASLFY010000051.1 GCA_030150425.1 Yimella sp.
GCAGCAGCGCGCCGCCCGCCGCGCTGCCCAGGGCGACCAGCGCCGTACGGCGGACCCAGCGCAGGACCAGCGGTCGCGGCACCGCGGCGGCGTCCGGCCCTGAAGCGACGAGGGTGACCGCTGCGTGGACGACCAACAGGCAGACGGCGGCCGGTATCGACCACCAGGTGTTGGCGTCGGCCGTCTGCCACCAGTCGACGGCCAGGATCGCCAGCAGCACGATTTCGGTCGCGCCGTCGGTGCGGATGGCGACGCCCAGGGCGGCCAGGGCGGCGAGCACGAACAGGAACCAGGACGAGGATCCGCCGAGGACCGCGCAGGAGTGGAAGGCGACAACGGCGACCGCCAGCACGACCAGCGCCCGCATCCGGGTCGGGTCGAGGCGGACCAGCCGGTCGAGCCGGGGGATCATCGGGCCCTCACTCGTGCCGGCGGGCGGCGGCCCAGCACCTGCAGCGCGGCGTCCAGGCTGCCCGGTCCGCGCCACGGCGAGATCGGCACGCCGTGCAGGGCGAGCCCGTCCGTCTCGGCCTGCCGCTCCATCATCCGCACGCGCAGCGCTAGCCGGTCCCAGCTGTCGTCGTCGGGTTGGGTGAGATCCGTCGGCAGACAGTCGATCACGATCACCTGCAGGCCACGACGGGCGAGGTCCGCAGCAACGGTGGCGCCGAGCTCGGTGAGGAGGGGAGAGATCAGGAAGACGGTCGCGCCAGGGGAGATGCGCAGCCGTACGCGTTCGGGGCGGGCGTCGCGGAAGCGCCCCACGGTGACCCGGCTGAGCGTGTCGAGGATGCGGTGGAGTTGGCGGTCGCCGAGCGAGACCGGGACGTGGCGCAGCGTGGAGGTGCCGACGACGTCCAGCCCGACCCGGTCGCCCCGGCCGAGGAAGTGGTCCGACAGCGCGGCGCAGGCCCGCAGCCCGAGGTCGAGGGAGCTGTCGTCGTCGTTCCGTCCGCCGATGTCGACCGAGGCGTCGAGCACCAGCACCACCTCGGCGTCCTGCTCGGCGTAACTGGTGCGTACGTGCAGTTCGCCGGTACGGGTCGTGACCGGCCAGTGGATCGAGCGCAGCTTGTCGCCGGGGCGGAACGGGCGGATGTCGGCGAACTCGGTGCCGTCGCCCGATCGGCTGCTGCGGTTGGGCCCGACCAGACCGACGGGGTGCGGGATCGGTGCGCGGCCGCGGAACGCGTCGATCCGCGGCAGACCGCGTACGTCGGTGCCGGCCAGGCGGACCGGGCCCCACACGTACGCCGCCCAGGGCGAGGTGGCGACCAGTTGGGCGGCGCCGATCTCGGCGGGACCCCAGCGGCGCAGGGCGAAGGTGAGGTCGAGGTCGTCCTGCGTCGCGCCGGCCTCCGGTAGTGAGTAGCCGGAGTGCCGGTTCTCGTCCCACTGCACGTCCGGCGTCGGGTCGACGACGGCGTGCCACTGCTCGACGCCGGAGAGTCCGGCCTGCCCCTCCGACCCGTCAGCGTTCGTCAGTCGGGCGGTCCACCGGGTCGACTCGCCCTCGGCCGGGCGACGGGTGCCGATCCGTACGGTCACCGCGGGCGACCCGCTCGGTCGGGTGACGTACGACCAGGTCGCGACCACGATCAGCGGGAGCGCGACGACGAGCAGGTCGGCGCGCCCGGTGAGCACGGCCAGTCCGGCGAGCACGATGGCGCCGAAGGTGCCGGCCAGGAAGGTCGGCCCGACCTGCCACTCGGAGCGGGCCGTGCCGATCTGCTCAGCGGCCATCGGTGGCCATGGCCGGGTCGGCCGCGCCACGCAGCGCCTGCGGGGCGGCGACCGAGTCCAGCAGCCCGCGGATCACGCCGGACCCGGCGATGTTCGCCATCCACAGCTCGGGCTTGACCGTGACGCGGTGGCCGAGGACCGCCACGGCGATCCGCTTCACGTCCTCCGGGGTGACATAGTCGCGGCCACGGATCACGGCGATCGCGCGGGCGACCAGCATCAGCGCCAGCGACCCGCGCGGGGAGGAGCCGAGCAGCAACTGCGGGTGGTTGCGGGTGGCGGTGACCAGGTCGACGCAGTACTTCTGGACGCTGGCCTCGACCTCGACCTCCTCGACCACCTGCTGCGCCTGCAACAGGCCCGCGGCGTCGGTGACGGCGGGCAGTTCGACCGCCTCGGTGGGGCCGCGGCGGGCGATCCGTCGCTGCAGGACGTCGAACTCCTCGGCCGGGGTCGGGTAGCCGAACGAGACCCGCGACAGGAAGCGGTCCAGCTGCGCCTCGGGGAGCGGGTAGGTGCCTTCGTACTCGACCGGGTTCGCGGTCGCGATGACGTGGAACGGGTGGGGGAGCGCGAAGGAGTGACCCTCGATCGTCACCTGCTGCTCCTGCATCGCCTCGAGCAGCGCGGCCTGGGTCTTGGGTGGGGTGCGGTTGATCTCGTCGGCGAGCAGCAGCCCGGTGAACACCGGACCCTGACGGAACTCGAACTCGTGCTTGGCCTGGTCGTAGATGTACGCGCCGGTCAGGTCGGCGGGCAACAGGTCGGGGGTGAACTGGGCACGCTTGAACTCCAGGCCGAGCGACTGCGCCAGTGAGCGAGCGGCGAGCGTCTTGCCGAGGCCAGGGTTGTCCTCCAGCAGCACGTGGCCGCCGGCCAGGATCGTGGCCAGCACGACCTCCAACGGGGCGCGCTTGCCCACCACGATCTGTTCCACCTGGTCCAACACACGGGTGGCCAGCTCGGTCGTCGTCCTGATGTCGGTCACAGGTCCTCGATTCGTCGGATGAGGTCCGTCAGTCGCGATTCGTCGACCGGCGGTGGGGGCGTCGTGCACAGGTAGTCGGACAGCGCGGGGTCGAGCTGCGCCGCCAGTTCGGTGGTGTCCTCGGGGTCGATCGGCCGGCCGAGTCGCTGTCCCACGCGGTGCGCCGCGACCGCACGCAGGCTGCGCTGCACGCCGGTCGGTGAGGCACGGCCGGTGTCGGCGCGAGATTCGGGGGAGGTGGCGTCCTGCAGGGTGCGCCGCAGGAAGAACAGTCGCGCGTCCTGGGTGGTCACGGCCCGCGTACGGGTGTCCGGGGCCCCCGGCATCGCGACCGTCCACCGCGGACCGCTGCGGTCGGCGAGCACGCTCGCCGCGGCGATCAGGAGGGCGAGGAGGAGGTCGACCGCGAGCCGGGTGTGGAGGCCGATCAGTCCGGTGATCCACCAGAAGAGCGTCCCGACGACGATCGCGGTGGCGGCCGGTTTGGCCCATCGGCGGACGAACTCAGCCATGGCTCACCGCCCGTGAGCCCAGGCCGTCGCGAATCGTCGCCAGCGCGTCGCGCGCGGCGTCGCGGTCGGTCTCGGACAGCGGGTGGGAGGAGAAACGAGCCTCCCGGTAGAGAGCGGCCAGTCGGCCGACCGCCTCCCGGTCGACCGGCAGGTCGTCCAGCAGACGCAGGGTGAGTTCCGCGGCGGTCTCGCTCGGCCTCGGCTCGATGCCGGCCGTGGCCGCCGCGGTCTGCAGGCCGACCCAGCAGCGGATGATCGCGTTGTCCGGCGAGCCGACCGAGAGATCGTCGAGCGAACTCTCGATCGACTCCGCGAAGGTCTCCCGGACCGGGGGCAGGGGTTCCGCGACGGACTTGGCGCGCCGGCGACGGTTGCGCAGCGCACGGGTGATCGCGATCGCCAGCACGACGAATGCGATCAGCAACACGATGCTCGCCATCGCGATGAACAGTTTCTGCAGGCCGGGGCCCATCCAGCTCAGGTTCGGGGGTGCCGCCGGCTTGGGTTGACCCGCCGGCGGGGTGAACACCTGTTTCGGCGTGGGGCGCCGGTACGTCGGGGCGGTCGTGTCGGTGTACGACAGCAGCGCGGGACGGTCGAAGAGAACAGCGAGCGCACAGATCACCGTGACGGCCGAAGCCACCGCGATCACCGTCCCCCTGCGCACCCGCCGACCTTAACCGCCCGAACAACGCGACGGGGCCCTACCGAACGGATCGGTAGGGCCCCGTGCTGTTGGCGCTGTCGCGCGGTTCAGTTCTTCGGTGGCGGCGGGATCAGCTGCGCGTCCCGCACCTCGAAGGCGTCGGCGTCGGCGTACGCAAGGGCACGAATCTTGCCGGCCGCGCGCAGGTCCTGTTCACCGGCGCGGACGCCGTCGAGGGCGGCCGCGGGTCCGGCGAAGGTGATCGTCTCGACCTCGGCGCGCATGCCCAGCTTGGCGTCGGACTTGGCCTTGCGGACGCCCGCCAGGGCGGCACCGACCGCCGGCAGGACCGCCGCGTCACCGGCGGCCGCATCGAGCTCGGCGACGGTCGGCCAGGCGGCGCGGTGGACCGAGCCCTCGTGGAACCAGGACCAGACCTCCTCGGCGGCGTAGCAGAGCACCGGCGCGAGCAGGCGCAGTTGCACGTCGAGGGCCAGACGCAGCGCGGCCCGCGCAGACGCGGAGCCCTCGCCACTGCCGTACGCACGGTCCTTGACCAACTCGATGTAGTCGTCGCAGAACGTCCAGAAGAAGGTCTCGGTGACGTCGAGGGCGCGGGCGTAGTCCCAACCCTCGTACGCCGCCGTCGCCTGCTCCACGACGGTGCGCAGGCCGGCGATCATCGAGCGGTCCAGCGGGTCGGTGATCGCGTCGGCGCCGTCGACGGTTGCACCCTCGCCGCCCATGGTGAGCGCGAACTTGCTGGCGTTGAGCAGCTTCATCGCCAACCGACGACCGACCTTCACCTGCTGCGGGTCGTCGACGGTGTCGGTGCCCGGGCGGGCGATCGCGGCCCAGTAGCGCACGGCGTCGGTGCCGTTGGCCTCGAGCATCGCGATCGGGGTGGTCGCGTTGCCCTTGGACTTGCTCATCTTCTTGCGGTCCGGGTCGAGGATCCAGCCGTTGATGTAGGCGTCGGTCCACGGGATGGAACCGTGTTCGTGGTGGGCGCGCACGACGGTGGCGAACAGCCACGTACGGATGATGTCGTGGCCCTGCGGGCGCATGTCCATCGGGAAGATCTTGGCGAACAGCTCGTCGTCGTTCTTGCCCAGCGGGTCGCTCGCGACCGGCCAGCCGGTCGCGATCTGCGGGGACAACGACGACGTGGCCCAGGTGTCCATGATGTCGGTGTCGCCGGTGAAGCCGCCCGGCTGGTCGCGCTGCGACTCGTCGTAGCCGGCCGGGACGTCGCTGGCCGGGTCGATCGGCAGCTGCGACTCCTCGGGCAGCAGGTGACGGTCGTGCTGCACCTCGCCGTGCTCGTCGATGGCGTACCAGACCGGGAACTGCACACCGAAGAAGCGCTGGCGGCTGATCAGCCAGTCACCGTTGAGGCCGCCGACCCAGTTCTCGTAGCGGTGCTTCATGAAGTCGGGGTGGAAACCGATCTCCGAGCCGCGCGCGACCAGGGCGTCACGCAGTTCCTCGTCGCGGCCACCGTTGCGCAGGTACCACTGCCGGCTGGTGACGATCTCCAGCGGCTTGTCGCCCTTCTCGAAGAAGTTCGCCTTGCGCTGGGTCTTGACCGGCTCGCCGACCAGGTCGCCGGACTCGCGCAGCGCGGCGACGATCGCCTCGCGGGCCGAGTGGACGGTCTTGGTGGCCAACTGCTCGGTGTAGAGCTGCTCGCCCGGGCCGCCGGCGATCCACTCCGGGGTCTCGCCGGTGAGGCGGCCGTTGCGGGTGATGATCGAGCGGATCGGCAGCTGCAGCTCGCGCCACCACTGGACGTCGGTGAGGTCACTGTGGATCCGAAGAGCGACTGGTAGCGCTCGTCGTCCGGGTGTGCGATCAGGGCGACGCACGCGGGGATCAGCTCGGGGCGCGTCGTCTCGATGTAGACCTTCTCGTCGCCGTGGTGGAAGGCCACGCG
>JASLFY010000068.1 GCA_030150425.1 Yimella sp.
CGCCGAGGTAGCGGATCGTGACCGCGGCCGTCGCCGCCGCCGGCACCGCGAAGAAGGCGCCGACGATGCCGAACAGGTTGCCGCCGAGGGCAATGCCGAGCAGCACGATCGCGGGGTGCAGCTCCATCGAGCGGCTCTGCAGGAAAGGTTGCAGGATGTGCCCCTCGAGCTGCTGGACCGCGATGACGATGATCAGCACGATGATCGCGGTCGTCACGCTCTTGGTGACCAGCGCCACCAGCACCGCGAGTGCTCCGGCGACGGTGGCACCCACGATCGGGATGAAGCCGCCGAAGAAAGTGATGACGGCCAGGGGAGCGGCCAGCGGCACGCGCAGCGCGACCAGGCCGATGCCGATGCACATCGAGTCGACGAAGCTGACCAGCGCCTGGGTGCGGATGAACCCGGCGAGGGTCTGCCAGATGCGGCTGAGCAGCTCGGTGAAGTGGGCGCCTGCGCCGCGGCCGACGGTGGCGCGCAGCCAGGGCAGGAAACGCGGGCCGTCCTTGATCATGAAGAAGGTCAGGATCAGCGACACCACGAAGGTCAGCAGGATCTCGCTCGCGACCGATACGCCGGAGAACACACCCGAGGCGATCTTGTCGCCCGAGGCCTGCAGCTTCTCGGTGATCGCCTTGACCGCGTTGTCGATCTGGTCCGGCTTCACGTTCAGCGGCGGACCCTGTAGCCAGGTCTGGACCTTGGCGACACCGTCGATCGACTTCCTGGTCAGTTCCGGCCATTGCGAGCTCACGGTTGGTGCCATCACGGTGATCACGCCGCCGACGACCGCGATGGTGCCGAGCATGGTGGTGGCCGCCGCCAACGCGGGCGGGAAACCGTGCTTGCGCAACCAGCGGGTCGGCGGCCACAGCACGGTCGAGACGGTCAGGGCGATGAAGACCGGCAGCAGGGCCGACCAGAACATGCCCAGCAGTCGCAGCAGCAGGGTGAGCGCGACCAGGACCAGGATCGTACGAAGGGCCCAGCCGGCGCTCCAGCGCAGACCGCGGCCGATGACCATCGCGCGGTCGACGCCCTCGTTGGGGGTGCGCTCGATCGCGACCTCGGCGCTCTGTGCTGTGGAGCGGCCCAACCGCAGTCGGGTCTTCGGGGGCGTCGTCTCGTCGTCGTCCGCCCGCGGCGGGCGATCGGGTTCCGTACGCCGCGAACTGAGGGTCCGGAGCTTGGCGAGGATGGTGCGCATTGCCAGGTAACCTACCGTCTCGATGACTGCTGCCGAGGCCAATCCGACGCCCCGCCCACCCCGAAGTAGGAGGGTGGCCGCCGGGGCCGGTCTTGCCGCCCTGTTGCTGGGTTCCACGGCGGCCGTTTCGGCCATGGTGAAGGACGACGGCGCCACCGCGGCGTGCGCCGCTCCGCCCAAGGTCCAGGTGGCCGTGACCCCTGAGCTCTACCCGACGGTCTTCGAACAGGTGCAGACCCTCGAGCAGAACCCGGCCGTCTGCGCCGACTACGTCGTCAGCTCCCGCTCCGGCCAATCGGTGAACGCCGCGGTGAAGTCCGGCGGCTCCGACATCCCGGACGTGTGGATCCCGGACTCGTCGATCTGGGTCAACGACGCCACCGCCAAACTCGGCGCCGGCTGGGTGAACAACAGCGGCTCGGTCGCGCAGAGCCCGGTCGTCATCGGCGTACCGCAGTCGCAGGCCGCCAAGGTCGGCTTCGACCGCACGCCGAGCTGGGCCGACTTCCTCTCCGCGAGCAACCTGCCCGTGTCGGTGCAGGACATCTCCTCGTCCGCGAGCGCGCTGGAGGCGATGGGCGTGGCCAACCGCGCCACCACCTCCCACGACGCCCGTACGACCTTGCTGCAGGCGATCATCCGACTGAGCCGCAGCAGCATGTCCAGCCAGACGGTCGCCCAGAAGGCGACCGAGGGCACCTCGACGGCGCGGGCGTACCCGTTGTCCGAGCAGCAGTTGATGGCGTTCGACAAGGCGAACCCGGACAAGCAGCTGAAGGTGCTGGTGCCCGCCGAGGGCGTGCCGGAGCTCGACTACCCGTTCGTGCAGCCGGTCAAGGGCACCCCCGCCCCGGCCGGAGCCGTCAACGCGCTGCTCGCCGCGTTGCAGTCGCCGCAGGCGAAGAGCGACCTCAGCAGCGCCGGATTCCGGCTGCCGCAGGAGGCCACCGCGCCGGCCGGTTCGCCGGTGCCCGGTGATGTCAAGAAGGTGCCCGCGCTCTCCGCGGCCGACGACGTCTCGACCGTGAAGTCCTGGGGCGACCTCGCCGAGGACGCCCGGATGCTCGTGCTGCTCGACGTCTCCGGCTCGATGTCGACCCAGGTGCAGCCGGGCCAGTCCCGCGCCCAGTTGCTGGCCAGCACGGCCAAGCTGGCGCTCAACGCGCTGCCCGGCACCACCCAGATCGGCGCCTGGGCGTTCAGCAGTAACCTCGCCGGCAAGGGTGTCGACTACCTCAAGCTCGCCCCGACCGTCGCCGAGATCGGTGGCACCCCCGCCGGCAACGCCCACAAGGCCGAGCTGGTCAAGAAGCTCGACCTGATGCCGGGCCTCGTCGCCCGCAACGGCGACACCGGCCTGTACGACTCGGTCTGGGCCGCCTACCAGTCGGCCAACGCGTCCTACCGGGACGGCTACGTCAACTCGGTCGTCGTCCTCACCGACGGCAAGAACGACGACCCCGACGGCGGACTCGACCTCAAGCAGTTGCTGGCCAAGCTGGGCAAGGCGTACAACCCCGCCAAGCCGGTCAAGATCGTCCTCATCGCGATGGGTGCCGACACCGACCCGGGCGCGTTGAGCCAGATCGCGAAGGCCACCGACGGTCTGTCGTACGTCACCAAGGACCCCTCGGAGATCTCCACCGTGTTCGTCGACGCCTTCCTGCACCGCAGCTGACATGAGCGAACTCACCGCAGACCCGCCGGCCGAGCAGCCGATCGAGCAGGCGCCGCCGACCTCCCCGGTCGACGACGCCGTACGCGCCTGGCGCCAGGAACTCGTCGAGCTCGGCGGACCGAACACGTTGTTGTGGGCGGCCGACTCCGGTCCCGGCCTCGACCTGACGACTGCCCACCCGGGCGGCACCGCCCGGCTCTTCTCGACCCGATCCGCCCGGCTGTCGGAGCTGGTGCGGGAGTCGTACGCGTTCGCAGAGGCGTCCCGTCGACTGCGCCGGGTGCAGGCCGTCGCCGAGGAGCTGTCCGAGGAACGGGGCCTGGCGACCGCGCACCTCATGGTGGGCGTCGCGCGCTGGGACGCCACCGACCCCGGCGGCCGCCCGGCGTACGCGCCGGTGCTGCTGCGTCGGGTCGTGCTGGCGCCGATCGCCGGCAGCCCGGACGACCTGCTGATCACCCTCGACCACGACGTCGTCGTCAACCCGGTGCTGCTGACGTACCTGCGGCTGGAGGGCGCGGACGACCTCGACGCCGCTGCCCTGACCGCGCTGGCGCAGGCCGGTTCGTGGTCGGAGCCGCGCCAGGTCTTCGAGGAGATCACCCGCGCCTGCACCGCCGTCCCGGGTTTCCGGATCGAGCGGCGGCGCGAACTGGGCAACGTCAACCTCGCCAAGTCGGCGATGGTCGCCGACCTGATGGGCGACACCTCCGCGCTGCGCGCCCACCCGATGATCGCGGCCCTCGCCGGCGACCCCGCCGGCTCGGAGACCGTCGCGGCCGTCCCGCCGCCGTACGACGCCGCGGCCGTGGTGCGCCACGACGGGGTCCTGCCGGCCGATGCCGCGCAGGACGAGGTGGTCCACGCGGTGCTCGCCGGCGCGCAGCTCACCGTCGACGCGCCGCCCGGCACCGGCAAGACCCAGACGATCGCGAATCTGATCGCGGCGCTCGCCGCGCAGGGGCGCCCCACCCTCTTCGTCGCCCAGAAGCAGGCGGCGATCTCGGCCGTCGCCCACCGACTCGAGGCCGTCGGTCTGCGCGACCTGGTCATCCACCTGCGCGACGACGAACCGGCCGGCGAACTTGCCGAGCTGTTCAACCGGCGCATCCAGGAGGCGCTGGCCACCGAGAACGACCCGGCCGAACCGCGCCCCGCCGTCGACCACGTCACCTC
>JASLFY010000111.1 GCA_030150425.1 Yimella sp.
GAACGCGCCGGTCAGGACCAGGCGGTCGACCTGCGGGGCGGCGACCAGCGCGCGGCCGACCTCGTTCTCCGGGACGTGGACCAGGGTCAGCACCTCGCGCGGCACACCGGCCGCCCAGAGCGCGTCGACCAGCACCGAACCGCAGCGCGCGGCCTGCGGCGCCGGCTTGATGACGACCGCCGAACCGGCGGCCAGCGCGGCGGCGACGCCACCGGTCGGGATGGCGACCGGGAAGTTCCACGGCGGGACGACCAGGGTCAGCGCGACCGGCTTCGCGGTGGCGCCGTCGACCTGCTCGAGCCCCTCGGCCAGGTCGGCGTAGTAGTTCAGGAAGTCGATCGCCTCGGAGACCTCCGGGTCACTCTGGTCGAGCGTCTTGCCGCACTCCGAACCGGCCACCTCGAGGAACTGCGCTCGGCGGCGCTCGAACTCGACGGCGGCGGCGCGCAGGACGGCGGCCCGCTCGCTCGCCGGGCGGGCACCCCATGCGGCGCCGGCGGCGGCCGCCTGCTCGACGGTGGCCTCGACCTCGGCGACGTCGGTCAGGGTGTGCTCGGCCACCAGGTCGTCCCCGAGCGTGCTGCCCGCGATGCGGTCGATGATCTCGGCGCCCCACGCGCGGTTTCCGGGCAGGGAGGGGTCGGTGTCCGGGGTGTTCTCGAACGCGGTCAGCGGTTGCTGGTCGACCGGCTGACGACGGTCCTGGACGCGGTGCGTCGCCGGCACGGAGCCGTCGACCGCGGCGAGCGACGCACGGAACCTGTCACGCTCACGCTGGTACAGATCGCTGTCCTGGTGGATGTCGAACACCGCGGACATGAAGTTGTCCTGGCTCGCGCCCTCCTCCAGCCGGCGCACCAAGTAGGAGATGGCCACGTCGAAGTCCTCCGGGTGGACGACCGGGACGTACAGCAGCAGGTCGCCGACCGTCTCGCGTACGGCCTCGGCCTGGCCCTCGGCCATGCCGAGCAGCATCTCGAACTCGACCCGGTCGCGGACCCCGCGCTTGCCGGCGAGGATCCAGGCGTACGCGACGTCGAACAGGTTGTGGCCGGCGACCCCCAGGCGCACGTTCGCGGCGTGCTGCGGCTGCAGCGCGTAGTTCAACACGTTCTTGTACGACGTGTCGGACTCCTGCTTGCTGCCCCAGGTGGCCAGCGGCCAGCCGTACAGGGAGGCCTGCACCCGTTCCATCGGCAGGTTCGCACCCTTGACCAGGCGGACCTTGATCGGCGCGCCACCGCGGGCGCGGCGGGCGGCGGACCACTCCTGCAGCTTCACCATCGCGGACATCGCGTCCGGCAGGTAGGCCTGCAGCACGATGCCGGCCTCGAGGTCGAGCAGCTCGGGGCGGTCCAGGATCTGCTGGAAGACCTCGATGGTGATGTCGAGGTCGTGGTACTCCTCCATGTCCAGGTTGATGAACTTGCGCCGCCCGGCGGCGGTCTCGGTGGCGGCGTACCGGTACATCGGCAGCAGTCGCTCGACGACGTCCTCGACCGCGTGGTCGTACGCCCACGGCGAGTGCGGTGCGACCGGCGAGGAGACCTTGATGGAGACGTAGTCGACGTCCGGGCGCTCCAGCAGGCGGCGGGTGCCCTCCAGCCGGCGGTTCGCCTCGGCCTCACCGAGCACCGCCTCACCGAGCAGGTTGATGTTGAGCTTCACGCCGCGCGACTTGATCCGCTCGATGGCGGCGCCGAGCTTCGCGTCCGAGGCGTCGATCAGCAGGTGGCCGACCATCTGGCGCAGCGCCTTGCGGGCCACCGGGATGACCACACCGGGGGCGACCGAGGAGGTGCGCGCGCCGGTCTTCAGTGCACCGCGCAGGTGCCACGGGAGGAACCCGGGCGCGCTCGCCGACAACTCGCGCAGGGCGGCGGCCGCCACCTGGGTGTCCTCCGGGCGGATGACCCGGTCGACGAAGCCGACGGTGAACTCCAGACCGTTCGGGTCCTTCAGGACCTCGGCCAGTCGCTTCGCGGAGGAGTGCACCGGCTTGGCCGCGGCGGCGGTCAGCCACGCCTGGACCTGGGCCTCCACCTCGGGCAGGCAGGTCTCGTCAAGGATCGGCGACGGGGTCGGCTGGTCGGACCCGGCGGTGGAATGCATGCTCATGACTGAGCATCCTCCGCCTGCCGACGCATCACGTAAAGTGATGTTTTCCGACGATTGTCGTTCACCTTATCTGATGAATTGGGAGGCTCGCATGCTCGATCTGCGCCGCCTGCGGCTGCTGCGCGAGTTGGCCATCCACGGCACCCTCGCCGAGGTCGCGAACGTCCTGCACCAGAGCCCCTCGTCGGTCTCCCAACAACTCGGTCGCCTCGAGCGCGAGGCCGGCGTTCCGCTGCTGCGTCGCACCGGGCGCCGGGTGGCGCTGACCCCGGCCGCGGAGCTGCTGGTCGACTACGCCGACCGGATCCTCGACCTGCTCGAGGAGGCGGAAGCCGCCGTCGCCGGCCTCAGCGACGAGACGTCCGGCACGGTCCACATCGCCGCGTTCCAGTCGGCCGCCCTGGCATTCATGCCGCAACTGCTCACCCGGTTGGCGACCGATCACCCGCGTCTGAAGGTGACCATGTCGCAGCGCGTGCCCGAGGAGGCACTTCTCGAGGCCCGGTCCAGCGAGTTCGACCTGGTGATCACCCAGCAGTACCCGCACCATCCCGCGCGCCGTCACCCCGAGCTCGACCGCGAGCCGCTGACCACCGACCTGCTCCGACTGGCCGTACCGCCGGCCGGCGACCGCTGGGACACGATCCACTCCCTCGCCGACGCCGCCACCGTTGCGTGGGTGATGGAGCCACCCGGGTCGGCCTCCCGCCAGTGGCTCGAACACCTGTGTCGGACAGCGGGATTCGAGCCCGACGTACGGTTCGAGACGGACGACCTGGAAGCACACATCGCGCTCGCCGAGGCCGGCAACGCCGTCGTCGTGCTGCCCGACCTGATGAGCGTCCGACGCCGTCCCCGGGTGCGCTGGGTCGATCTCCCGGGCGCGCCGCGACGCGAGGTGTTCACCTCCACCCGCGCCACCATTGCCGGTGCGCCGCAGATCGTCGCCTGCCGCCGGGCGCTGGCCGAACTGGTCCCGCCGCGGCTCACCCTGGACGACTGATCTCCGCCCCGATGGTGGTTGGATCGACCCATGAACCGTCGGGCCCACCAGCAGGCGGTGAAGGCGTACGCCGCGCACTACGCCGACACCGAGGCCGCCACCGCGCAGTACCTCGCGCTGGTCACCTCGATCATCGACGACGCCGGCATCAACTACCTCTCGATCACCGGCCGCGCCAAGACCCCCGCGTCGTTCGCCGGCAAGGTCGCCCGCCGCGGCAACGAGATCACCGACCCGCTCACCCAGATCACCGACCAGGTCGGCGTACGCGTCATCACCTACGTGCAGCGCGACGTGCAGGCGGTCGCGGCGTTGCTGTTCGAGCAGTTCGCCGTGCTGGAGGACCGCGACCTCGGCCGCGAGGCCGCCGGTGAGGGTCGTTTCGGCTACGCCAGCCGACACCTGCTGGTCTCCCGGGACAAGGACGCGACCGTGTACGACCCCGCCCGGTGCGCCTCGATCCAGCTGCGCACCGTGCTGCAGCACGCCTGGGCCGAGTTCGAGCACGACGCCCGCTACAAGGGCGACGTCCCGGCCGAACACGCCGCCGACCTGGACCGCCGCTTCACCCTCGCCGCCGGCCTGATCGAACTCACCGACCGCGAGTTCTCCACCATCCGCGACCGACTGCAGTCCGGGTTGGGAGAGCGGGCCGAGGTGACCAGTGACGAGGCGGCGATCAGCGCCCGTGATCTGGCGACCTTCCTGGCCGGGCGCTACTCGGGGTCGGGCTTCTCCCGCACCGAGCACTACGCCCTGTCGGCGCAGCTGCTCGCCGAACTCGAGGTCGCCTCGATCGAGGACCTCGCCGACCTGCTCAACCAGGTCGACACCGAGGCGATCATGCGCGCGATGGGCTACCGCTACCCGCCCGGCGCCGCGCGCCGTCTCGACGACGACCTGCTCGCGCTCTTCCGGGAGCGATACGTCGACCTCCCCGGCAACGCCGACCGACAGGCCGCGCTGCGCGGGCGGCTGCAGCGCCTCCCCCGCTGACGCCCTCCCGATCGGTCGACGGTCAGCGACCGGCGATCAGTTCGCGGTCTCCCGCATCCGGATGAAGCCGCCCTGCAGGATCGGCATGCCGGAGTCGTCGGGGTCGTCCTCGACGTGCAGGTGGATCTCCGCGCCGTCGTACGCCCGGATGAGGTGTGGGGTGCTGCGGTAATGACCCAGCAGCAGCGAGACGACGTGTTTCCCGACCGGGACCTCGAACACGTTGTCGTCCTCCGACAACACACCGAGGCGCTGGTCCCCCAACAGCACGACGCGATCGGGCGACGCGAACTCGCGATGAATGTGAAGGGTGGCAGGCATGTCACCGAACTCCTTCCGTGCTGGTCGAGCTGGCTGCGGGATCCCGCCCTCCCACGGTACGCCGCGGACGGGCCTCGTGGAATATTGACTCATGCAATAATTGCAAAATGCATGATATTTGGTCCGAGGCGGACCCGCGGCTGGCTGCGCTGCAGCGACTCACCCGTACGTTCGTCAACCTCGCCACCGTCAGCGCCGAGGCGCAGGGATCGGTCAGCCTCCCGCAACTGCGGCTGCTCCTGACCGTGGCCGGGAACCCGGGAGCCAGCGGCGCGGAGCTCGGCCACGAACTCGGGATCACCGCGTCGGCGGTCTCCCGCATGGCGGACCGACTGGTCGAGACCGGCCACCTGCGCCGCGAACCATCCCCGACCAGTCGACGGGTCGTCCTTCTGGCTCTGACCGCGCGCGGCGACGAGTGCGTACGCGCGGTGCTGCGCCACCGGGCCGCGATCTTCGAGCGGGCGCTGGCGACCCTCGACGACGACACGGCCGCGCAGGTGCTGCACAGCGCCGAACTGTTGGTCCCCGTACTGACGGCCGCCATGTCGGCGGCCACGACGACCGGGGCCGAGACGGCATGAGTCGTCCCACCCCGACCGGACCGAAGGCCCTGGGTGACTTCACCGTCACGCCGCGCGTCCTGCTGATCACCGCCCTGGCCGCACCCGTGGGCGCGCTGGCGGCGGCGGCCGCGTGGGCGCTGCTGCGGCTCATCGCGCTGGTCACCAACCTCGTGTTCTACGGCGAACTCGCCACCGATCTGCGCGCCCCCGGCGCGGTGGCCCACCCGTGGTGGCTGATCCTCGGTGCGCCCGTCGTCGGCGGGTTGGTCGTCGGTGTCATGGCCCGCTACGGGTCCGAGAAGATCCGCGGCCACGGCATGCCGGAGGCGATCGAGGCGATCCTCATCGGCGGCAGCCGGGTGCAACCCAAGGTCGCGGTGCTCAAGCCGGTGTCGGCGGCGGTCAGCATCGGCACCGGCGGACCGTTCGGCGCCGAGGGACCGATCATCATGACCGGTGGCGCGGTCGGATCGATCCTCGCCCAGCACCTCCACCTCACGGCCGACGAACGCAAGACGCTCCTGGTCTCGGGAGCCGCCGCCGGCATGGCGGCCACCTTCAACACGCCGCTGGCCGCGCTGCTGCTGGCCGTCGAACTGCTGCTGTTCGAGTGGCGGGTCCGCAGCGCCGTGCCGGTCGCCGCCGCGGTCGTCGTCGCCACGCTCGCCCGAACCCCGATACTCGGCACGGCCGCGATCTTCCCGGTGCACCCTACGGTCACCCACGTCGAAGCGCTGCCCACGGTGCTGGCGGTGCTGGTCGGGATCACCGGCGCGGCCCTGGCGTACGTCGCCACCCGACTCGTCTACGCCGCGGAGGACACCTTCGGCCGGTTGCCGTTCCACTGGATGTGGTGGCCGGCGATCGGCGGCGCGATCATCGGCCTCGGCGGACTGGTCCAGCCGCGCGCGCTCGGCGTCGGTTACGACGTCATCGACGAATTGCTCACCGGACGCGCCACCACCGGCCTGATCGTCAGCATCCTGGTGGTCAAGACCGCGATCTGGAGCCTGTCCCTCGGTTCGGGCACCTCCGGCGGCGTCCTCGCCCCGATCTTCATGATCGGCGGTGCGCTCGGCGCCCTGGAGGGCATGGCGCTGCCGCACGTCTTCGCCGGTTTCTGGGCGATGCTCGGGCTCGCCGCCGTCGTCGGCGGGGTGATGCGCTCCCCGCTGACCGGGGTCATCTTCACCCTGGAACTCACCCACGCCTGGGTCGCGCTGCTGCCGCTGATCGTCGTGTCGCTGACCGCGTACCTCATCTCGGCCCTCACGCTGCCCCGGTCGGTGCTCACCGAGAAGATCGCCCGGCGCGGGTTGCACCTCACCCGCGACTACACGACCGATCCGTTGGAGACCTTCCTCGCCGCTGACGTCGCCCGCCCGACGACGCAGGACGTGGACGTGACGAACCTGCCGCACGTCCTCGACCGCGCGACGCTGCGCCACGTAGCGAACGAGATGGCGGCCGCCGGCGCCGACCACGTCGTAGTGGTCGACCGGACCGGTCGGACGATCGGCTCCATCGGCTACCCGGAGCTGATGACGGCGCGGCTGCACGACCTCACCGAGGACACCGAGCGCCGCCGCCACCTGACGCTGCTCGGCGCGCGCCCGGCCGACTGATCAGGCCTGCTGCGCCGCCTCGACCAGCAGCTGCAGTTCCTCGATCGCCCAGTCGCAGATCTGCTGCGGATCGGCCACCAGGTCGGGGCAGGTCGTGATGCCGAGGTGCAGCTCGTCGCGGTAGCCGAGCAGGGTGATGTTGATCCCGAGCCCGTCGGCGACGACCGACACCGGGTACATCGACTCGACCTCGGCGCCGGCGAGGTAGACCGTCTCGCTGCCGCCGGGCACGTTCGAGATCACCAGGTTGAACGGGCGTACGGTCCGGAACAGGCCGCTCTCCCAGACGGCGCGGGCAGCGGTGCCGAGAATCACCGGTGGGGCGAACTCCAGCGCAGACATCAGGACCTTCGGCGACAGCGCCGCCCTCGACTTCTTCGCCGACGAGGTGAACCGCTTGGACCGCCGCAGCCGTTGGGCCGGGACCTCCAGGTGGGTCGGCAGCACCGCGAGCAGGGCGGTGACGGCGTTGCCGCCGCGGCTGCGGTCGGCCGGCACGGCCACCGGCACCATAGCCACCAGCGGCTGCTGGGTCAGGCCGCCGTCCTCCAACAGCCAGCGGCGCATCGCGCCGGCCATGACCGCCATGACCACGTCGTTGACCGAACACTCGAACGCGTTCTTCACGGTGCGGATGTCGGCGAGCGACAGATCGGCCACGCCGACCCGACGGCGCCGGGTGATGGCGGCGTTGAACGAGGTCGCCGGCGGGCGCAGCGAGCGCCCCTCCCCGACCGCGGGCGGAGCGTCGGACTCCTTGCGCCGCAACGGGTTTCGTACGGGGTTCGGGAAGGAGACCAGCCCGGCGAGCGGGTTGGAGGTGGCGAGCCCGGACACGATCGACCACGCGTTGCCGGGGCTCTTCACCAGCCCGATGGTCGAGCGCGCCAGCAGGTGCACCGCCGACGGCGGACGCGCCGGTTCGTACGGCACCCGCTCGACCCGTTCGACGTCCGGCGTCGGGTCGATCAGCGCCGACAGCACCTCCACCCCGGCGACCCCGTCGATCACGACGTGGTGGGTCTTGCTGAACACCGCGACCCGGCCACCCTCGAGACCGCTGATCAGGTACGTCTCCCAGAGCGGGCGGTGCAGGTCCAGCGGCCGTTCGTGCAACCGGGCGACCAGGTCGAGCAGCTGCTGGCGCGTGCCCGGGGACGGCAGCGCGCTCTCACGCACGTGGTAGGTCAGGTCGAACCGGTCGTCGTCGACCCAGTACGGCCGGTCCACCCCGAACGGGACGTTCGCCAGCCGCTGCCGGAAGACCGGCACCCGCGGGATCCGCTCGTCGATGAACGACCGCAGATGGCCCAGGTCGAACGGTTCGTCGACCTGCTCCGGGTTCAGGATCATCAGGTTGCTGATGTTGCCGGTCATCCGGTTGTTCTCGAGCCCCAGGAAGGCGGCGTCGAGCGACGACAGCTGCCTCACGACGCGGCCTTCACGCCGACGTCGGCGGCCCAGTCGCGGATCGCGGCGATCGTACGGTCGGGGTGTTCGAGCATCGGCACGTGACCGGTGTCGTCCCACTCCAGATAGGTCCAACCGGGGTTGCCGAGTGCGGCCCAGCGGGCCGCCTGCACCGGGACCAACCGGTCCTGCACCCCGTTGACCAGCAGCACCGGCGCGGTGATCCGGTGGTAGCGCGCCATGACCTTCTCGTGGACGAACAGTTCGTTGATCATCGTGCGCGCCGCGCGACCCAGCGCCCGGTTCATCTCGGGGAACCGGCGCCGCAGCCGGGTCAGCTCGACGTGCGCGGCGGTGAGGTCGCCGTTGCGTCGGTTCCAGTCGGCGAAGCACATCCGCAGCACCGACTCGACCTCGTCCTGCGCGGTGATCGGGCGCTTGCGGGCGCGGGCCACTCCCCCGCGTACGGCCGGGGTGAACAGGGTCCGGAAGGCGGCGATCTGCAGCCCCGGGTTGCGCCGGGGCGCGGGCATCGCCGG
>JASLFY010000138.1 GCA_030150425.1 Yimella sp.
CCACCGGCACCTCCACGGGGTCGCCGCCGGCGGTCACCGAGCCGGTCTCGACCGACCCGAACTGGTCGTTGTAGCTCTCGCCGTCGGTGTTGAGCAGCAGTTCCCAGGTGCCCGACGCCGGGAAGTGCACCGGCACCGAGCCGGGGCTGCCGGCCAGGTTGAGCACCACGACTGTGCTGTCGCCGGCGCCGCCGTCGGCCCAGCGGTGGTAGGCCAGCAGCTTGCGTTCCTCGTCGGCGGCGATCACCTCGGTGTGTTGCCCGGTCAGGCCCTTGGTGCGGCCGGTCCCGTTGCGGCGCAACGTGATCAGATCCCGCCAGGTCTGTACGACGCCGGGCACCTGACCGGCGCGGGACCAGTCGAGCGGGACGGTGTCCTGGAACCAGCCGTCCTGCAGGAACTCCTGGCCCATGAACATCATCGGCACGCCGGGGGAGGTGAGCAGGACCGCGGCACCGAGGGTGACGCGCTTCTGTGCGAGCAGCCCGAGGGTGTCGTCCGCCGCGACCTCCGAGGGCACCCGCTCCTTGCCGTTGGCGACTTCGTCGTGGGACTCGGTGTAGATCACCCGCTGGAACGCGTCGCCGTTGTACGTCGTGGTGACGGCTGCGGCCACCGCCGCGACGGACCGGGCGGCGTCGTCGCCCGCGGCGAGCATCTCGCGTACGGGGTGGACGAACGCGCCGTCCCACTGGGCGTGGAAGGCCGCGCCGTCGGGATCGGTCGAACTGATCGAACCGTCGCCCTGCATGTCTTCGGCGATGAGCACCCGGTCGGGCAGCTGCTCGCGGACGGTCGTGTTGATCCACCGCATCAGGTCCCAGCCCTCGGGGATGTCCTTGCCCGAACCGTTGCGGCTGCGGATGTACGGCGTCATGTCGAACCGGATGCCGTCGGCGTGGAAGTCGCGCAACCAGGAGAGGGCGTTGTCGCGCAGGAACTCGCGTACTTCGCCGCGGCCGTAGTCGGGGCGGGTGTCGCCCCACGGGGTCGAGGAGCGGTCGTCCTCGAAGAAGTAGATGCCGCCCTTGCCGTCCTGCGACCAGCCGTCGAACTGCCAGGTGGGCAGGTCGCTCGGGCCGAGGTGGTTGTAGACGACGTCGACCAGCACGGCCAGTCCGGCCTGGTGGGCGCCGCGGACGAACTTCTTCAGTTCGTCCGGACCGCCGAGGGCGGACTCGATCGCGAAGATGTGGGCCGGGTTGTAGCCCCACGAGTCGTCACCGGCGAACTCCATCACCGGCATCAGGGCAATCGCGTTGACCCCCAACGACTTCAGGTGGTCGAACCGGGTCGCAGCGGAGGCGAACGAGCCGCGTCCGCCCTCTGCGGCGAACGAGCCGATGTGCAGCTCGTAGATCACCAGGTCGGACAGCGCCGACAGCTGCGGGCGGTCATCGCCCCAATCGAACGCTCCGTGGTCGTAGACGATGCCGTTGCCGACCGAGTTGGTGACCTGGCGGGCGTACGGGTCGATGCGCTGGAAGGTCTGCCCGGCGTGGGTCAGTTCGTACTTGTACTGCTGGCCGACCGACGCGCCGGCGACCTCGCCGTACCAGTAGCCGTTGCCCTCGGTGGTCAGCGCGGCCGCCGACCACTGGTTGAAGTCGCCGACCACCCCCACCGTCTCGGCGTTCGGGGCCCACACCCGGAAAGCCACTCCACCGTCGAACGGGATTGCTCCCATGCCGTTCTGCGCCATCAGCTCTCCTTGTGTCGGGTCGGGAATCAGCGTACGCACCACGTCTGAGCCCGTGCGGGTGGACAGCAGTCGGACACCGCAGGACTACCGGTGGGTATGTCGGTACAAATGGACATCTGCCGGGTGCCCCGCCCAGCAGGACGGGGAGAAGGTGAACTGACATGAGCGTGATGCGCACCAAGTCGGTCGAGCAGTCGATCGCCGAAGGTGACGAGCCGGAGTACCAGCTCAAGAAGAGACTGACCGCGCTGGACCTGACGGTGTTCGGCGTCGGTGTCGTCATCGGCGCGGGCATCTTCACCGTCGCCGGCCGGGCGGCCCACGAACTGGCCGGACCGTCGGTGGTCCTGTCGTTCGTCATCGCCGCGGTGTGCTGTGCGCTCGCCGCCCTCTGCTACGCGGAGTTCGCCTCGTCGATCCCGGTCTCCGGGTCGGCGTACACCTTCAGCTACGCGTCGCTCGGCGAGATCGTCGCGTGGATCATCGGGTGGGACCTGCTGCTGGAGTTGATGCTCGGCGCCGCGGTCGTCGGTCAGGGCTGGTCGGCCTACCTCGGGGTCTTCCTCGGCCACCTCGACATCACGTTGCCCGAGTCGGTGTCGTACGGCTCGCACTTCGACCTGCCGGCCTTCCTGCTCGTCGCCGTGTTGACCGTACTGGTGAGCATCGGCATCAAGGAGTCGCTGCGGGTGAACCTGGCGCTGGTCGCGCTCAAGGTGTTCATCGTGCTGTTCGTCATCGTCGCCGGACTGTTCTTCGTCAAGGGCAGCAACTACACGCCGTTCGTGCCGCCGAGCAAGCCGGCCGAGGCCGCCTCGGTGGCGAAGACCCCGCTGATCGAGTGGATGTTCGGGTTCACCCAGAGCCACTTCGGGGTCAGCGGCATCCTGGCCGCCGCCTCCCTGGTGTTCTTCGCGTACATCGGCTTCGACGTGGTCGCGACCACCGCGGAGGAGGCGAAGAACCCGAAGAAGGACCTGCCCAAGGGCATCCTGTTCTCGCTGCTGATCTGCACCGTCCTCTACTGCGCGGTCGCGCTGGTGATGACCGGCATGGTCCGCTACGACAAGATCTCCAGCGAGGCGTCTTTGGCGACGGCCTTCGAACAGGTCGGCCACCCCGGCTTCGCCACCCTCATCTCCGCCGGCGCGGTGGCCGGACTCACGACCGTCGTGATGACGTTGTTGATCGGCGCCTCGCGCGTGGTCTTCGCGATGTCCCGCGACTGGCTGCTGCCCGCCGGACTCGGCAAGACCAACGCCCGGACCGGAACCCCGATCCGGATCACCGTCGGCATCGGCCTCGTCGTGGCGCTGGTGGCCGCGCTCACCCCGGTCGGTGAACTGGAGTTCATGATCAACATCGGCACCCTCACCGCGTTCTTCCTGGTGTCGATCGCGGTGCCGGTGCTGCGTCGGCGCAACCCGGAGATGAACCGCCCGTTCAAGGTGCCGTTCAGCCCGGTCCTGCCGATCGTGTCGGCGATCATCTGCGGCTACCTGATGCTCACCCTCCCGGTGGAGACGTGGATCCGGTTCGTCATCTGGATGGCGCTCGGCTTCGCGATCTACTTCGTCTACGGCTACCGCCGCAGCCGGCTGGCGAACGGTGGCTGGACGCCGGAGGTGGCGCCGGAGAAGTCGGGGCTGTGAGGGGTCAGCGCAACAGGTAACCGATGCCCGGCTCCGTGATCAGATGGCGGGGCCGGGACGGCTCGGGTTCCAACTTGCGGCGCAGCTGGTTGACGTAGACCCGCAGGTAGTTCGACTCCGCCCCGTACGCGGGACCCCACACGGCGTGCAGCAGCGCCGCGCGCGGTACGACCTGCCCGCGGTGCGCGGCCAGGGTCGCGACGAAGCGCCATTCGGTGGGCGTCAGGTGGACCGGACCGGCGGGGGTTCGCGCGGTGTAGGTCGCGAAGTCGAGGCTGAAGTCGTCGGTGTGCACGGCGTCCGTGGTGTCCAGCCGCGGGCCGCTGCGGCGCAGCGCGGCGCGTACGCGGGCGAGCAGTTCCTCCGACCCGAACGGCTTGGTGACGAAGTCGTCGGCGCCCTCGTCCAGGGCCTCGACCTTGTCCTCGGACTCGTGGCGTGCGGACAGAACGACGACCGGAACGGCGGAACTGCGCCGGATCCGACGTAACACCTCGATGCCGTCGAGATCGGGCAGCCCGAGGTCGAGCACCACCAGGTCAGGCGCCGTCTCGGCAACACTGCTGAGCGCGTCGGCACCGTTGGTGACGGCCTCGATCTCGTAGCCGCGGGCGCGCAGCGTGATCCGCAGGGTCCGCAGGATGGTCCGGTCGTCGTCGACGATCAGCAGCCGTTCGGTCATCGACCTTCCTCCTGCGAGCTCCGGGCGAGGGGTGGTTCGTCGGCACCGGTGGCGGGTCCGCCGGTCGCCTCGGCGGGCAGGGAGACCACGAGGGTGAGACCGCCGCCGGGGGTGTCCTCGACCTCCAGGGTGCCACCCATGGCCTCGGTCAGCCCGCGCGCGACGGCGAGGCCGAGTCCCACCCCGTTCCCGGTCGGTCGGTCGTCGTGGCGTTGGAACGGCCGGAAGATCTCGGCCCGCAGCCTGGACGGCACGCCCGGCCCGGTGTCGACCACCCGGATCTCCACGGTGTCGGCCAGCCGACTGGTCGCAACCAGCAACGCGGTGTCCGCGGGTTGGTAACGCAGGGCGTTCTCCACCAGGTTGGCCAGGACCCGGTCCAGCAGCCCGGCGTCGGCCACGGCGTACCTCGCCCGATCGCCGATCACCCACCGCACCCGGTGGCCGGCATCGCTGGCGTCCAGCACCGGCACGACGACCTCGGCGAGGTCGACGATGCGCGGGTGGGCGATCAGGGCGCCGACCTGTAGCCGGGACATGTCCAGCAGGTTGCCGATGAGCAGGTCCAACCGGTCGGCGGACGACTCGATCACCTCCAGCAGTTCGGCTTCGTCCTCGGCGCTGAAGTCCAGGTCGCTGCGCAGGCTGCCGACGGCCGCCTTGATTCCGGCCAACGGGGTACGCAGGTCGTGCGACACGGCCGACAACAACGCCGTACGCGCCCGGTTGTCGCGGGCCAGGTCGGCGTTGTCGCGTGCGGCCTCCTCCAGCCCGCGGCGATGCAGCACCGCGCCGGCATGGGCGGCGTACGCACTCAGCAGCCGCTGCCGGCCGGCCGGAACAGGTGCGCCGAGCAGCACGAGATCGTGTCGCTCGTCGATCGGTTCGGCGGTGGTCCAGGTCCGCCCGTCGTAGCTGTTGGTGGTGGCGATGACGCGAGGTGGCGGCGGCGTCGCCGCGTCGGCGTCACGGGTCTCGAGCACCGCGGCACCCTCGACCCCGAACAGGTCCCCGGCGCGGGACAACAGCAACGCCAACTGGTCGGTCGAGGCCAGCAGGGTGTGGCTGAGTTCGGCGAGTGCCGCCGATTCCGCGCCCACCCGGGCCACGGTCGCCGCGCGTCGTGCGCTGCGGTGGACGACCAGACTGACCGCCGCCGCGACCGCGACGAAGAGCACCAGGGCCAACGAGTTCTGGGTGTCGGCGATGGTGAAGGTGCCCCGTGGCGGGGTGAAGAACCAGTTGATCAACAGCGACGAGACGACCCCGGCCGTCACCGCCGGCAGCAGGCCACCGATCAGCGCGACGGCCACCGTCAGCAGCAGGTAGAGCTGCACGGTCAGCGGGAGGTTCGGGGCGTGCGCCTCGGGCAGGACGCCCAGCAATCCGGTGAGCAGCAGCGGTCCGAGCATCGCGGCCAGCCAGCCGCCGACCACGCGGTTGCGGGACAGCCCGGACGGCGGCCGCTGCCAGCCGGCGCTGCGGGCCAGTTCGTGGGTCACGACGTGGACGTCGATGTCGCCGGATGCGCCGATGATCGCCTCCGCGGTGTCCCGGCGGAAGAGGCTGCGCCAGCGGGCTCGACGGCTCATTCCGACCACGACGTGGGAGGCGTTGATCCCGCGGGCGAAGTCGAGCACGGCTTCGGCCCGCCTGCTGCCGGTGACGGTGTGGAAGGTCCCGTCGAGTTCCTCGGTGAGCCGGCGCAGCTGCGCCATCGTCGGCAGGTCGGGGCCGGTCAGGCCGTCGGCGCGTACGACGTGAACGGCGTGCCACTCGCCACCCGAACCGGCGGCCGCGATCCTGGCCGCCCGGCGCAGCAGGGTCTCGCCCTCCGGTCCGCCGGACAGCGCGACGACGAGTCGGTTGCGGGTCGGCCAGCTGCCCTGGATGTCGTGGTCACTGCGGTAACGGTCCAGGTTCTCGTCGACCCGATCGGCCAGCCAGAGCAGGGCCAGCTCCCGTAGGGCGGTCAGGTTGCCGGGGCGGAAGTAGTTCGCCAGCGCCGCGTCGACCTGGTCGGCGGCGTAGACGTTCCCGTGCGCCATCCGACGCCGCAACGCCTCGGGCGTCATGTCGACCAGTTCGATCTGGTCCGCCGCGCGGACCACGGCGTCCGGCACCGTCTCCTGCTGTCGTACGCCGGTGATCGCGTACGCCGCGTCGTTGAGGGACTCCAGGTGTTGCACGTTGACCGTGCTGATCACCTCGATGCCGGCCGCCAGCAGCTGCTGCACGTCCTGCCACCGCTTCTCGTGCGGTGACCCCGGCGCGTCGGTGTGGGCGAGTTCGTCGACCAGCACGACCCCCGGCCGGCGGGCGAGGACGGCGGCGACGTCCATCTCCTCGAACCGTGCACCGCGGTGCTTGAGGGTGCGGCGGGGGATGACCTCGAGCGCCCCGATCATCTCCGCGGTGTGGGGGCGCCCGTGGGTCTCGACGTAGCCGACGACGACGTCGGCGCCGCGGGCAGCCCGCCGGTTGCCCTCCGCCAACATCGCGTACGTCTTGCCGACGCCCGGGGCGGCGCCGAGGTAGACCCGCAGCGTGCCGTTGCTCATGCGCTCATTGTCCGCCGGTCCGCAGGTCGCGCAGCGCCAGGTTGAGCTGCAGCACGTTCACCCGCGACGAGCCGAGGAGGCCGAGGGTGGGAGCGGTGACGTGTGCCTCGACGAGCGCCCGCACCCGGGCCGGTGGGAGATGCCGGGCCGCGGCGACGCGGGCCACCTGCCAGCGTGCGTACGCGGGGGAGATGTCGGGGTCGAGCCCCGACGCCGACGCGGTGAGGGCGTCGGCCGGCACCGGTCCGACCGCGTGCGGGTTCGCGGCCAGCAGATCCCGCCGCCGGGCGGCCACCGAGGCCGCCTGCCGCGCGTCCGACTGGCCGTAGTTGCTGCCGCCGCTGGTCAGGCCGGAGTAGTCGCTGGTCGACGGACGCGACTGGAACCACGCCGCTCCGGTGAACTTCTGGCCGAGCAGCGCGGAGCCGACCGTGCGTCCGTCGCTGCTGACCAAGGACCCGGCCGCGCGTCCCGGGACGGCGAACGCCGCGGCGGTCACGGCGGCGGGGTAGAGCACCCCGAGCAGCACGGTGAGGACTAGGAGCGCGCGCACGGCGGCGAATGTCTGGCGAACGGCGGACACAGCGATCACTTCAATCCGGGGACGAGGGACAGGGCGAGGTCGATGAGCTTGATCCCGGCGAACGGGGCGATCACGCCGCCGACGCCGTAGAGCAGCAGGTTGCGCCGCAGGATGTGCGCCGCATCGCTCGCGCGGTAGCGAACACCCTTGAGTGCCAACGGAATCAGCGCGATGATGACCAGGGCGTTGAAGATGACCGCGGACAGCATCGCGGACTGTGGACTGTGCAGGTGCATCACGTTGAGCCGCGACAATCCGGGATACACAGTCACGAACATCGCCGGGATGATCGCGAAGTACTTCGCGACGTCGTTCGCGATCGAGAAGGTGGTCAACGCCCCGCGGGTGATCAGCAACTGCTTCCCGATGCGCACGATGTCGATCAGCTTCGTCGGGTCGGAGTCGAGGTCGACCATGTTCCCGGCCTCCTTGGCCGCGGAGGTGCCGGTGTTCATCGCCACACCGACGTCGGCCTGCGCCAGGGCCGGGGCGTCGTTGGTGCCGTCGCCGGTCATCGCGACCATGCGCCCGCCGGCCTGTTCCTTCTTGATCAGGCGCATCTTGTCCTCGGGTGTCGCCTCGGCGAGGAAGTCGTCGACGCCGGCCTCCGCGGCGATGGCCGCGGCCGTACGGGGGTTGTCGCCGGTGATCATCACCGTACGGATCCCCATCGCCCGCAGTTGGGCGAATCGATCCGCCATGCCGGGCTTCACGACGTCCTTGAGGTGGATGACCCCGAGCGTCCGCGCGACGCCGGACGCATCGCGTTCGGCCACCACCAGCGGGGTGCCACCGGCGGCGCTGACCGCGTCGACGTGGTGGTCGATGTCCGGACCGGGGTGCCCGCCGTGTTCGCGGACCCAGGCGACCACCGCGGAACCGGCACCCTTGCGCACGCAGGAGCCGTCGGCGAGGTCGACGCCGGACATCCGCGTCTGGGCCGAGAAGGGCACGACGGTGGCATCGGCAAGGTCCTGGATTCCACTGAAACGCAACGGAACTGCCTGGTCGACGACGTAGTCGACGATCGAACGTCCCTCGGGGGTCTCGTCCGCCAGGGACGAAAGGTGTGCCGCCGCGAGCAGTACAGATTGATCGGTGCCGTCGGTCGGCAGGGCATCGCTCGCCCGCCGGTTGCCGAAGGTGATGGTGCCGGTCTTGTCCAACAGCAGGGTCGACACATCACCTGCGGCCTCGACCGCGCGCCCGCTCATCGCCAGCACGTTGCGTTGCACGAGCCGGTCCATCCCAGCGATGCCGATGGCTGACAGGAGGGCGCCGATGGTGGTCGGGATCAGGCAGACGAGCAGGGCGACCAACACCACCAACGGCAGGTCGCGACCGGAGTAGATCGCCATCGGCTGCACCGCCGTGACGGCGGTGCAG
>JASLFY010000145.1 GCA_030150425.1 Yimella sp.
TCGAGAAGTACCTGCGCCGGCGCGACAACGAATCCTGACCCGCGCGGGTCAGGACACTCAGAGAGCCAGACCGAGCGCGGCGTCGAGCGCGGCCGAGATCTTCGGCGACGGGCCGGCACCGGTCGGCGCCTGCTGCGCCCAGGCGTCGATCTGCAACAGCGCCGTCGGCGAGTCCAGGTCGGCGGCGAGCGTCGAGAGCAGTTGCGGCACAACGATGTCGGCGTCCGCGTCGCCCGCTTCGGCCAGCGCCTTGCGCCAGGTCTGCGCCCGGGAGGCCGCCGCGTCGAGAACCGCGTCGGTGTACTCCCAGTCGGTGCCGTAGTGGTTCGCCAGCACGGCGAGCCGGACGACCATCGGGTCGACCCCGGCGGCGCGCAGCTGGCTGACCTTCACCAGGTTGCCCTTGCTCTTGCTCATCTTCTCGCCGTCGTAGGCCACCATCGCCTGGTGTGCGTAACGGTGCGCGAACGGCGTCTCACCGGTCAACGCGGTCGCCTGCACCGCGCTCATCTCGTGGTGCGGGAAGATCAGGTCGGTGCCGCCGCCCTGCAGGGTGAAGCCCATGCCGAGGTGGTCCAGCGCGATCGTGGTGCACTCGAGGTGCCAGCCGGGACGGCCCTGACCGAGCGCGAGACCGTCCCAGGACGGCTCGCCGACCCGCTGACCGCGCCACAGCAGCGGGTCGAGGGCGTCGCGCTTGCCGGCGCGGTCCGGGTCTCCCCCACGCTCGGCGAAGACCTCGAGCATCTGCTCGCGGGTCCAGCCGCTCTCCTGGCCGAACGTCGGTTGGGTGGACAGGTCGAGGTAGTAGTCGTTGACGCCCGCGGCGCCGGCCTCGGCCTCGTCGACCGGGACGGCGTACGCGACGCCGGCGGTGAGCAGTTCGTTGATGACCGCGACATGCCGTGGCATGGTCTCGACGACGCCGACGTAGTGCTGCGGCGGCACGTTGCGCAGCGCGGCCATGTCCTCATGGAAAAGGTCGATCTCGCGGCGGGCGAGGTCGCGCCAGTCGATGCCGTCGCGTTCCGCACGCTCCAGCAGCGGGTCGTCGACGTCGGTGGTGTTCTGGACGTACAGCACGTCGTGGCCGGCGTTGCGGAACGCCCGCAGCGCGAGGTCGAACGTCACGTAGGTGGCGGCGTGGCCGAGGTGGGTGGTGTCGTACGGCGTGATGCCGCAGACGTACATCCGCGCCTGGCCGTCCTGCACCGCAACCTCCTGCAGATCCCCGGTCCGGCGGTCTCGCATCCGCAGCGGCGGCGCTTGGTGGGACAGGGACGGAACAGCGGTCTCGGGCCAAGTCTTCACGACGTGTCAGCCTACGGGGTGCGGCGCAGTGAGCCGCGACACTGCCCCGGTGTCACCACAACGGCCAGGGCAAGGGGTGTCGGTGGTCGGGCACGGCGGGGAGTTCGCCAGTCGTGCAGAGCTCGTCCAGTCGGTGTTCGAGCGCCTCGATCTCGTTGTCGGCCAACAGGTTTCGCAGTTCGTCGCGGAGGTCTCCGTCGAGCGCGTCGGCGACGGCGTGCAGGCCCGCGAGGTCGCTGATCGGGATGGGCTGCTGCGCGAATCCCCACAGCACGGTGCGCAGCTTCTCCTCGTCGTGGAAGCACAGACCGTGGTCGATCGCCCACCACCGGTCTCCGTCGGGAATGATCGCGCTGGCCTTGCGGTCGGCATTGTTCAGCAGGGCGTCGAACAACGCCAGGCGACGCAGCCAGGGCGTGTCGGCGTGCGACACGACCAACGGGGAGCCGTCGTCGGTCTCCGCCGCCAGCACCGGCACGTGACCGACCGGAACCTGCGTCGGTGGGTCGATGCGTACGAGGTCGTGGTCGGCGCGTTCGTCCAGCGGCCCGACCCAGCGCTGCACGCTGCCGGGACCGAGCGGCCCCTCCCGCAGGGTGGTTTCGGGGACGAGGTCCCAGCCCGCCGCGGCCGACACGAGGTGGGCCGCCACTTCACGACCGGCGAGGGTGTCGGGCGGGAAGTCCCAGAGCGGACGCTCGCCTCGAATCGGCTTGTAGACGACCGGGATCCGTTCGATGTCGTTCTCGATCCAGGCGCGCAGCACCATGTTCGAGGCGTCGACCAACCGCCCCTCGATCTGCAACTCGCCCGTCAGCAACAGTCGGCTGCGGTCGCGGTCAGCGCTTGTATCCGTTGGCACGAGGGCAGATGTGGCCGGTCGGGTCGAGCGGGTCTCCGCAGAACGGGCAGGGCGGACGGCCACCTTCGACGAGGGCCAGGGCGCGGCGGGTGAACTCGCGCGCGGTGGAGGGGGTGATCGAGACTCGCAGCGTGGTCGTGTCGGGCTCCACCACCTCGACGGTCGGTTCGCCGCTGTCGTCGACCTCGACCGCCACGGCGGAGTCGAGCGCCTCGATGACGACCAGAGCCCGCTCGACGTCCCACGCGAGGGTGAGGGTGCCGACGCGGAACTCGTCGTCGATCGGCGTCGTGAGCGGGTCGTTGTCGATCGGTGCGGACGGCAGGTCAGCGGTGTCGTCGAGGGCTTCCAGCATCTCGCCGATGCGCTCGGCGAGCATCTCGACCTGGGCCTTCTCCAGCGACACGCTGGTGACCCGGCGACCATCGGTCGCCTGCAGGAAGAAGGTGCGCTGGCCGGCCGGGCCGACGGTTCCCGCGACGAACCGATCGGGCTCGACGTATTCGATCAACGGCATGACTCGACCCTATCCCGCGGTGCTGCTGCCGCCACCGACGACGGCGTCGGACCCGGCTGCGGTGTCGCCGTCCTTCGACTCCGCCGGCGGCACCAGGTCGCTCGGGTCGCTGCCGGTGTCGTTGGTGCGCAGCACGAACGAACGTCCCGCGGTGAGGCGTACGGCGGACAGGGACGCCGGACCGACGTTGATCCGCTGGAAGAGGTCGAGGTGTTGGCCGAGGCAGTCGGCCAGGATCGACTTGATGACGTCGCCGTGGGAGACGATCGCCCACACCGCGTTCGGGCCGTGGGTCGCGCTGATCCGCGCGTCGTGGGCGCGCAGGGCGGTCATCGCGCGGTGCTGCATCTGCGCGATGGATTCGTGCGGGTAGTCACCGGGTGGGAAGGTGGCGGCGCTCGGCTGCTGC
>JASLFY010000196.1 GCA_030150425.1 Yimella sp.
ACGAGAAGGTCGCGCGGCTGCACCTGGCGGCGCTCGGGGTGGAGCTCACCGAGTTGCGCCCCGACCAGGCCGAGTACATCGGTGTCGACGTCGCCGGCCCGTACAAGCCGGAGCACTACCGCTACTGACGAAGGCGTCGCGGCCGTCTGCGGCCGCGCGCGACCCGTACGGGGTCGGTGGTCGGCACTTCGGCGCCGCCACCGGCCCCGCCCTTCGTCCGGTCCGCATCCGGCGTTGTTCCGCGCCTGCCGGCAGGACTCGGACCCATGTGTGAAAATGGCCCGAATCGTGACTCCGGAAGGGTGGACATGGCGCACAGTGTGCTCGTGGTCGACGACGACCCGTCGTTGGCCGAGATGTTGGGCATCATCCTGCGGGGGGAGGGGCTCCAGGTCTCCCACTGCGCGACCGGTGCCGGCGCGCTCGAAGCCTTCCGTGACGCCAAGCCCGACGTCGTGCTGCTCGACGTGATGCTGCCGGGCGTCGACGGTGTCGAGGTCTGCCGCCAGATCCGCGCCGAGTCCACGGTGCCGATCGTCATGCTGACCGCCCGCACGGACACGGTCGACGTCGTACGCGGTCTGGAGGCCGGTGCCGACGACTACGTCAACAAGCCGTTCAAGCCGCAGGAGCTCGTCGCCCGCGTCCGTGCCCGGTTGCGCCGTGGCGAGGAGGAGGGCGTCGAGACGATCTCGCTGGGCGACCTCACCATCGACGTGAACGGCCACTCCGTCGTCCGCGACGGCCGGCCGATCAGCCTCACCCCGCTCGAGTTCGACCTGCTCGTCGCGCTCGCCCGCAAACCCTGGCAGGTGTTCACCCGCGAGGTGCTGCTGGAGAACGTGTGGGGCTACCGCCACGCCGGCGACACCCGACTGGTCAACGTCCACGTCCAGCGACTGCGGTCGAAAGTGGAGAAGGACCCCGAGCACCCCGAGATCGTGCTGACCGTCCGAGGAGTCGGCTATAAAGCCGGACCGAGCGCCTGAAACCGCCCGCGCCGCCGGACCTGTCCGTGCGGGGCGGACGCTGCTGACCTGGCTGCGTGCCGTCGGTCGCTGGACCGCCCGCCGCTGGCGACGCTCGCTGCA
The DNA here is from genome assembly GCA_030150425.1 of Yimella sp. Taxonomy (GTDB): domain Bacteria; phylum Actinomycetota; class Actinomycetes; order Actinomycetales; family Dermatophilaceae; genus Yimella. The sequence continues at coordinate 1,092 of JASLFY010000196.1, forward strand.
CACCCGGGTCGTGACGATCACCGCGCTTGCCGGCGCCGTCTTCACGTTGATCCTCGGGTCGTACATGTACCAACGGATCGCCACCGGCCTGGTCGACTCGAAGATGCACTCGGCGGAGGCCGAGACGCAGTCGAAGCGGGCCGACGCCCAGGCGTACTTCTCCGGAACCCCGAACACCGACCTCACCTCGCTGCGCCAACTCGCGTACGACACGGTGCAGAAGGTCGGTTCGCCCGGCGACGACCTCTCCCGACGGGTGGTGCTGCTGCAGTCGCTGGGCAACCAGGCACAGCCGATCGCGAAGCTGAGTTCGCCCGGCGCGAGCGAGTCGATGATCCCGCCGGACATCAAGGCGGCGCTGCGCGCCGACCCGGACCACCAGCAGGTCAAGATCATCACCGTCCCGGAGGGCACCGGCTCGGCCGCCACCGCTGAGGTGCCGGCCGTCCTGGTCGGCTCCCGGGTGACGATCCCGAACGCCGGCGCGTACGACCTCTACTTCATCTATCCGATGGACGCCGAGGCCGCGACCCTCAACATCGTCAAGGGAAGTTTCGCCGCGGGTGGTGTCGCGCTGATCGCCCTGCTGGCGGCCCTGGCCTACCTGGTCACCCGGATGGTCGTCAGCCCGGTCCGGCAGGCGGCGCACGTCTCCGAACGACTGACCGCGGGCGCGCTCAACGAGCGCATGGAGGTGCGCGGCGAGGACGACCTGGCCCGACTGGCCGGCTCGTTCAACGCGATGGCCGACAGCATGCAACGCCAGATCCGCCAGCTCGAGGACCTCTCGACGCTGCAACAGCGGTTCACCTCGGACGTCTCCCACGAACTGCGTACGCCGCTGACCACGATCCGCATGGCCGTCGACGTCCTGCACGACCACCGCGCGGCGTTCGAACCGCCCGTCGCCCGCTCCGCCGAGCTGCTCAGCCGTGAGCTGGACCGGTTCGAGAGTCTGCTCACCGACCTGCTCGAGATCAGCCGGTTCGACGCCGGCGCCACCGGTCTCACGCTCACGCCCACCCGGTTGCGCGACGTCGTCGACCGCGTCGTCGACTCTTCGAAGGTGCTGGCCGAACGCAACGGCACTCGCATCTACGTCCTGGGCAACTCCTCGGTGGTGGTGCCGGTCGACGAGCGCCGCATCGAGCGCATCCTGCGCAACCTGGTCACGAACGCGATCGAGCACGGTGAACGCAAGCCGATCGAGATCCGGATCGCCGCGAACGCGACCGCGGCGGCGGTGACCGTACGCGACCACGGCGTCGGCCTGAACCCGGGCGACGCGGTCCGCGTCTTCAACCGCTTCTGGCGCGCCGACCCGGCCCGCGCCCGCACCACCGGCGGCACCGGACTGGGCCTGTCCATCTCGCTCGAGGACGCCCGACTCCACGAGGGCTGGCTACAGGCCTGGGGCGAGCCGGGGGAGGGCAGCACCTTCCGGCTCACCCTCCCGCGCAAACCGGGCGTCCCGATCGGCCGCTCGCCGTTGGCCCTCGCGCCCGACGACTCCCAGGTCGGCCGCGTCATGCCGGCCGGCAACAGCCTGACCCTCGGGCGCTCCGGGGAGCAGCAGTGACCGTGGATCGGCCGGGTGCCCTGCGCCGCTCGCTGGGGCGACTGCTCGCCCTGATGACCGTCGCACTGCTGGCCGGTTGCGCCGGCCTGCCGACGACCAGCGCCGTCCACGCGCGCGCCCCGATCACCGCCGAACCGTCCGAACCGGGCCCGAACATCGAGTTCTACGGTCCGCAGGGCGGGGAGAACCCGGTCGAGATCGTGCGCCAGTTCCTGCGCGCCACCGGCAGTGTGACCGAGGACTTCAAGGTGGCCCGCGAGTTCCTCGCACCGTCCGCCAACCGCACCTGGGCGCCCGGGTCGCAGGTGGCGATCAACCGCGGTGAATCCGACTTCATCACCACCCAGTTGTCCGCCACCCAGGTCCGGTTGACCGCGACGTCGGTCGGCGAACTCGACAACTCCGGTCACCTGGTCGACTTCGCCACGCCCCGCAGCCGCACCATCGACATCACCCTCAGCAAGGTCGGCGGCCAGTGGCGGATCGCCGGCCTCCCCGCCGACTTCGGCCCGTACCTCACCCAGACCGACTTCGACCGGATCTACTCGCCGTACCGGGTCTACATCGCCGAGACCCGCACCCGCACCCTCGTCCCGGACGAGCAGTACTTCACGTCCACCGGTCTGCCGACCGCCCTCGCCCGGGCGGTGCTGCGCGGGCTGCCCGCCGGCGCCGCCGACGGTTCCACACGGCCCGCGTTCAACGAGGTGCCGTCGGGCACCCGCCTCGCGGTCGACGCCGTACCGGTCGGCGCGGACGGCGTCGCGAGCGTCGACCTCACCAGCGCCGCGATGCGCGCCGACAGCCGCGGCCGTACGGCGCTCTGGGCGGCGATGATGGCCACCCTCAACCAGGTGCCCGGCGTACGGCGGGTCGAACTGACCGTCGGCGGAACCCGGCTGGACACCGCGTCACTGCCGTCGGCGCCGGTCGCGGCCAGCGACGTCGGCTACGACCTGCGCAGTCCCTCCAGCGATGGGGTCCTGACCCGCACCGGCGACCGGCTGGGCTGGCTCGACGAGTCGAACAACGACGAGGCGACCCACCCGATCAAGAACGTCGTGCTGCCCACCCTGAGCCGCAACTGGTTCCTGCTCGCCGGGTCGGCCGACGGCCGGCAGTTCGCGGGGGTCAGTGGCGACCGCAACAGCCTGGGTCGCTGGGACCGGGCGGCCGAGGTACGCGTCGTGCCCCAGTTCGCCCGCCGGCTGACCCAGCCGAGTTTCGACGACCTGGGGGAGTTGTGGGTCGCCGGAGCGGCACTGTCGAACACCGGCCCGAACCGCTCGGAGAGCAGTGGCGCCGGGGTGTGGCTGATCGACACGAAGGCTTCAGGTGGTGCGGCGGCGCCGCAACCGATCTCGGTGTCGTTGCCGAAGAACGTCCAGATCGTCGCGCTGCGCGCGGCCGGTGACGGGCAACGGATCGCGCTGGTCACCCGCGACGCGGGCGGTCACACCAACCTGCTGTTGTCGTACGTCGTCCGCGACGCCAACGGGCAGCCGTCGGCGCTGACGAAGCCGACCGTCGTCTCCCACACCGTCTTCGACGTGACCGACCTGGCCTGGCTCGACGACGTCACGCTCGGTGTCATCGGCACCTCCGTCGAGGGCGGCGCTCCCCAGGTGATCGAGGTACCGCTGAGCGGCTTCGCCAGCTCCCTCGGCGAGGTCGCCGGCGCCGTGCAGATCGTCGGCACCGGCCGCGGCAGCTCCGACGTCTACGTCGTCACCAACAGGCCAGGTGTCGTCAGCCGTGTCGGCAGTGGGTGGCGGACCATCACCGGCGCGACCGACGTCGTGGCGCCCGGCGCCTGAGCTTCTCCACAGACCGAACGACGACCGCTGCGCGGCCCGCGGCGGAGTGCTGGGCTGGGCCGGTGAACGTCATCGCCCGCTCGCTCGACGCGGCTCTCGAACTCGGTGCTCCTCGCCGGTGTGCCGGCTGCGAGGTGCCCGGCGTCCGGTGGTGCGCCACCTGCGACCGCACCGTGGCGCGCCTGCTGCGGCGGGACGGCCACGGTTGGGTCGACCGCCCGGCGGTGGAACTGCCGACGACCTGGGTCCACGCGACGTACGCCGGCCCGGTGCGCGGCGCCATCCCGGCGTTCAAGGACGGCCGCCGCGACCTCCTGGATCCGTTGGCCGCACTGCTGCGCGCGTCCCTGGTCGGGATGCTGCGCCACGACCCCGACCTGGTCGCGGCCGCTGCCGAACGCCGACTGCTGGTGGTCACCGCGCCGTCCCGACCGGCGGCCGTACGGGAGCGGGGGTGCGTGCCGGTCCGCGACCTGGTCCGCGCCGCGTGGTCGCCCCGGGTGCTGCCGCTGGCGCCGGCGAGGGCGTTGCGGGTGGCGCGCGGTGTCGCCGACCAGGGCGGGCTGTCGGCGTACCGACGCGCGGCCAACCTCGACGGGCTGTTCCGGGCGACCGGCGTGGACGGGTGGCACTGCCTGCTGGTCGACGACGTGGTGACGACCGGAGCGACACTGGCCGAGGGGATGCGGGCGCTGCGCGCGGTGGGCGCGACCGACGTGACGGGCCTGGCCGTCGCCGCGACCGTGCTGCGTCACAGGACCTGACAAGCACATCCCATTAACCGGTCGGCCCCGATCTGTTTACTCACCCGACACCGCGGGCTAGCGTTGGGTCATGGAAGCGCGGTGCGTTCGCTCCGAAGCGGGCAGAGATCGCAACACCGCTGTGTTCCATGGGTTTTCCCTCATCAGCGGCCCCGGTGAGGGGGTGGTGAACACGACGACATGGACGTGAGGTCCGAAGTTATGCGTTCTCACCCTTGAGGAGATTTCATGGAGATCACCGTCACCGGCCGACACACGTCGGTCCCGGAACGTTTTCAGCGCCACATCGAGGAAAAGCTCTCGAAGGTCTCACAGCTCGACCCGCGGGTCACGCGCTGCGAGGTCGTGGTGTCGCACGAACCGAACCCGCGGTTGGCCAAGGAGGCCGACCGGGTGGAGATCACCTGCTTCGGGAAGCGTGTCGTGATCCGCGCCGAAGCCAGCGCCGACGACCCGTACGCAGCCCTCGATGTCGCGATGACGCGCCTCGGTGAGCGACTGCGTCGACAGCACGACAAGCGCCGCGTCCATCACGGTGGGCGCCGCACCCCGAAGTCCGTCCACGACGCGACGGCCGCACTCGTCGACGCCGACGCCGCTCCCGCCGAAGAGACGTCCGAGGACGTCGTTCCGGACAGCATCGCCAAGCTCGGCGGCGACGCCGACTGCCCGGTCGAACTCCGCGAGAAGGTCCACGCCACGGCGCCGATGTCGGTCGACCAGGCGTTGAACGCGATGGAGTTGGTCGGCCACGACTTCTACCTCTACCAGGACGTCGACTCCGGCAAGCCCGCCGTCGTCTACCGCCGGCGCGGTTGGTCGTACGGCCTCCTCACCCTCGACGTACAGGAGGACCTCGCCGACGGCGAGTCCGCCTGACCCGACACCGATCTGTCGACGAGGGCGCCGACCGATTCCACCGGAATCGGTCGGCGCCCTTCGTTGTGCCGGGTCGGTTGTCGGTGCCGCGCCGTACGCTCTCAGCATCATGCAGCCACCTGTCCCGACCGAGACGCTCAGCAAGGCGCAGGCGCGCCGGATCGCCCTGGCAGCCCAGGGTTTCCACGATCCGCGCCCGGCGCCGTTCGCCGCGACCGCGCGCCACATCCAGCGGGTCGTCGACCGGGTCGGGATCGTCCAGATCGACAGCGTGAACGTGCTGGCCCGCAGCCAGTACCTCCCGTTCTTCTCCCGACTGGGGCCGTACGACCCGACGCTGCTGGACCGCGCGCGCGACGTCGCTCCGCGCCGGGTGGTCGAGTACTGGGCCCACGAGGCGAGCCTGATCCCGCCGACGACGTGGCCCCATCTCGACTTCCGGATGCGGCGGGCGGCAGCCGACTCGTGGGGCGGGATGCAACGGGTCGCCGCCGACCACCCCGAACTGGTCGCCTCCGTCGAGGCGGAGGTCGTCGCCCACGGCCCGTTGACCGCGCGCCAGGTCGAGGCGCGACTCGACCACGACCTGCCCCGCACCAAGGACAACTGGGGCTGGAACTGGAGCCTGGTCAAGAACGCCCTCGAGCATCTCTTCTGGGCCGGTCGGATCACCAGCGCCGGGCGCACCACCCAGTTCGAGCGGCGCTACGCCTCGATCGAGCGCACCTTTCCGGCCGGCGCCCGCGAACTGGCCGCACCCGACGTCCGGCCGAGCGACGCGCAGGCGTTCGTCGAACTCATCCGGATCGCCGCCCGGGCCCACGGCATCGGCAGCGAACTGTGTCTGCGCGACTACTTCAGACTGAAGGGCGAGCAGGCGCGCCCGGCGATCGAGGCGCTGGTCGCGGCGGGGGAGTTGCGACCGGTGGAGGTGCGCGGTTGGGCGCGTCCGGCCTACCTCCACGCCGACGCCAAACGCCCGCGGCGCAGCGACGCGGAGGCGCTGCGCAGTCCG
>JASLFY010000201.1 GCA_030150425.1 Yimella sp.
CAGCGGGGTGCGCAACTGGTGTGAGGCGTCGGAGGCGAACTCGCGCTCGGCGGCGAGCGTCCGGGTCAGCTCACCGGTGCGCCGCTCGAACACCTGGGAGAGCCGGTTGATCTCCTCCATGTCGCTGTGCAACGGCCGGAACACCGCCGAACCGTCGCCGACCATCTCGGCCTGATCGGTCAGGTGGCGCAGCGGCTCGGCCACCTGGCGCGCCATCCGCCGCGCGATGAGGTGACCGATCAGGGCCGCGGCGATCGCCAGCACGACGATGCCGACCCTTCGCCACCAGCCGGCGGCGAAGGCGAGCGCCGGAACCACGAACACCGCCAGGGTCACCACGAGGGTGACCGTCGTGTTGCGGATCAGCTTGCGCTGCACCGAGGTTCAGGCTTCCGACGGAAGTTCGAAGCGGAAGCCGACACCACGGATGGTGGTGATGAAGCGCGGGTCCGAGGCGTCGTCGCCGAGCTTGCGGCGCAGGACCGAGACGTGCATGTCGAGGGTCTTGGTCGACCCGAACCAGGTGGTGTCCCACACCTCGCGCATCAGCTGCTCACGCGAGACGACCTTCCCCTGTTCCCGGACCAGCACCCGCAGCAGGTCGAACTCCTTGACCGTCAGCTGCAGCTCCTCGCCGCCGCGGTACGCCCGCCGCGCCTCGGAGTCGATGCGTACGAAGGGGGCGCTCGGGCCGTCGGCCGGCGACCGGCGCAGCAGCGCCCGGGTGCGGGCCAGCAACTCAGCCAGGCGGAACGGCTTGGTGACGTAGTCGTCGGCACCGGCGTCGAGCCCGACCACGGTGTCGACCTCGTCGGCGCGCGCGGTCAGGATCAGCACCGGAACGGTGTAGCCCTCGGAGCGGAGGGTGCGGCAGACGTCGAGGCCGTCGAGCACCGGCAGGCCGAGGTCGAGGATGAACAGGTCCGGGTTCTCCCGGGCGCCCTCGAGCGCGGAGGCACCGTCTTCACGGACGTCGACGACGTAGCCCTCACGGCGCAGGGCACGGGCCAGCGGTTCGGAGATGGCGGGGTCGTCCTCGGCGAGCAGGACGCGAATCATGGGGTCGATCGTAGTGGTCATCGGTCCGACCACTGGGGACGTCGCTTCTCGGCGAAGGCCCGCACGCCCTCGGCGCGATCCGGGGAGAACGCGGTGGCTCGCCAGCAGCCGTCCTCCACCTCCAGGGCGGCGGTGAGGTCGACCCCGCTGCCCAGTCGCATCGCCCGCTTGGCATTGACCAGTCCGGTCGGCGAGTTGCCGGCGATCAGCGTCGCCAGTTCCAGTGCGCGGTCGCGGGCGGTTCCGGCGGGCACCAGCTCCTCCACGAAACCCCACTCGTGGGCCTCGGCCGCGCTGAACTTCTGTGCGGTGAAGATGGCGCGCGACGCCTTGCCCCAGCCGACCCGGCGGACCAGCAATTGGGTGCCGCCGCCGCCGGGAATGACGCCCACCGACACCTCCGGCAGACCGATGAGGGCCGACTCGCCGGCCACGACGATGTCGCAGGACAGCGCGATCTCGGCGCCGCCACCGAGGGCGAAGCCGTCGACCGCGGCGATCGAGGGCACCGGCAACTGCAGCACCCCGGTGTACGCCGCCCGCGCGATCGGACGCTGCGCGATGAGGTCGGCGTCGCTGAAACCGTTGCGCTCCTTGAGATCCGCTCCGACGCAGAACGCCTTCTCGTGGCTGCTGCTGACCACCACCACTCGTACGGTCGGGTCGTGCGCGAGCGCGTCGGTGGCGGCCGCGATGTTGCGCGCGAACTCGGTCGACACAGCGTTCATCGCGGCCGGGCGGTCGAGCACCAACTCGGCGACATGCCCTTCGTCCCCGTGGCGACGTACGGTCACGTCGCCGTGGTGCTGATCGGTCGTCATGAGTCCTCCTGTGGTGCAGTTCGGGCGGAGCGGCTGATCGCGGCGGCCTGGACGTCCCCGACGCCGGGCAGTCGGACCACACCGACGTCGAAGACGTCGGCATCGGGCAGTTCGAGAGCTTGGCGGGCGACGTCCGCGTCGACGAGAATCTCCCCCGGCGCGGCGGTGCTGGTCAACCGGCTGGCCCGGTTGACGGTGTGGCCGTAGATGTCGCCTTGTCGGGCCAGGACCCGACCGGTGGAGATGCCGACCCGCAGCCGGGGCAGCAACGGCGACGCGGCGACGGCGTCGACCAGGTCGAAGGCGATGCGGATGCCACCGGCGATCGAGCGGTGGGTGAACAACACCTCGTCGCCGACGGTCTTCACGACGGCACCTCCGGCCTGTGCCACGACGTCCGACACAGTCGTCTCGAAGGTGGTGACCAGTTCGGCGAGGTCACGCTCGGTGGTGGTGCGCACCAGGCTGGTGAAGTTCACCAGGTCGGCGAAGCCGACGGTGCGGACGACACCGACGTGGGACTCCGGCTCCGCGTCGGCGACCATGCGCGAGATCGCGTTGGCCAGGTTGCGCCGGGAGACGTAGTCGATCAGCGGGGTCAGTTCGGCCGAGATCGCGATCATCCGTTCCGCCACGTCGAAGGCGGTCGCGGTGTCGACCTCGAGGTCCTGCTCGGCGGTCATCATGTCGCTGACCAGCTGCAGCATCCACATCTGCATCCGGTCGGTGCTGCGCCCGACGGCGCGCGCCAGCCGCACCGCGGTCTCCTCGTCGAGCAGCCCGTTGTCGATCAGCCGGTTGACGATGCGTACGGCCTCGACGTCGCGCTGATTGAAGACGACGTCCTCCTCGCGCGCGTTCGCGAAGCCCATCGCCCGCCACAGCTTGCGGGACATGTCGCCGCGGGTCCCGGACAGCTGCGCGACGTCGATCCGGCGCAGGGTCCGAGGGCTGCCCATCAGCTGCTGCTCGATCCGGTCGACGAACGCCGAGCGGTCCTGCGGCCGAATGGATTCCGCGTCCGGACGTACGTGGATGATGTCACCGACGGAGTGCGGTTCGCGGGTCTCGCCGTTGTCGACGACCAGGCGCCCGAGCTCGTCGATGTCGACCGCGCGACCGCTGCTGGACCGGTCCTGCGACACCTGCACCTTCACCTGCTGACCGAGAGTGACGCAGGCTGCGCGGTAGTCGTCGTCGACGGCGGGGTCCTCCCACACCGCCTGCACCTGTTCCAGCTCGACCAGCACAGCCGCGATGATGTCCTCGCGCGCCACCTGGGAGCCGTTGAGCGACAACGACGTCGCGGACGCGGTCGCGAGCTGGTCGTTGTTCTGCCACACGTTGAGGCCGATGCCGGCCACGACGACCGGATCGGTCGAGCCGTTGCTCGGTGCGACCTCGCAGAGGATCCCACCGACCTTCCGCTGGCCGTCCGCCACCTGCAGCAACAGGTCGTTCGGCCACTTCAGACCGGCGGTGAGTCCGGTGGTGCGCAGCACGGCGCGGCGTACGGCCAGCCCGACGAGCAGCGGCACCCACCCCCAGCGCTGCGGCTGCTGCGGCAACGGCAGGGTCACCGACATGGAGATGCCCAGGCCGCTGGGCGCCTGCCAGTCGCGGTCGAGGCGGCCGCGGCCGGCGCTCTGGTAGTCGGCGACGTAGACCCGCCAGGGTTGTGGGTCGGCCATCAGCTCGGCGTTCGTCGAGGCGACCTCCGCCACCACGTCCAGCCGGTTCCAGGGGCCATCGGCGAGTTGCGCGCGAAGTCGATCCGCCTCCAGAACTGGTGCCATGGCCCCAAGGCTATTGTCTGTGACCATGACGGGTAACACAGGTCACAACCCGAGCGCTGCCGACGTCGACATCCACACCACGGCCGGCCGGCTCGCCGAGCTGCAGATGCGGATCGACGAAGCGGTCCACGCCGGCAGCGCGAAGGCGGTCGAGAAGCAGCACGCGAAGGGCAAGAAGACGGCGCGGGAGCGCATCGAACAGCTCCTCGACCCGGGCAGCTTCGTCGAACTCGACGCGTTCGCCCGCCACCGCTCGACGAACTTCGGCCAGCAGAAGAACCGCCCGTACGGCGACGGCGTCGTCACCGGTTACGGCACGGTCGACGGCCGTACGATCTGCGTCTTCAGCCAGGACTTCACCGTCTTCGGTGGGTCGCTCGGCGAGGTCTTCGGCGAGAAGATCTGCAAGGTCATGGACCTGGCGATGAAGATCGGTTGCCCGGTCGTCGGCATCAACGACTCCGGTGGCGCGCGCATCCAGGAAGGCGTCGTGGCCCTCGGCCTGTACGCCGAGATCTTCCGCCGCAACGTCCACGCCTCCGGCGTGATCCCGCAGATCAGCCTGGTCATGGGCCCGTGCGCCGGCGGCGCGGTCTACTCCCCCGCGATCACCGACTTCACCGTGATGGTCGACCAGACCTCTCACATGTTCATCACCGGCCCCGACGTCATCAAGACGGTCACCGGTGAGGACGTCGGCTTCGAGGAGCTCGGCGGCGCCCGCACCCACAACTCGCGCAGCGGCGTCGCCCACTACATGGGCTCCGACGAGGACGACGCGATCGACTACGTCAAGGAGCTGCTCAGCTTCCTGCCGCCGAACAACCTCGACGCCGGCCTCTCGTTCGACGCCGTCGACGACTCCGAGCTGGAGATCAACGACGACGACCGCGCGCTCGACAGCCTGATCCCGGACTCGGCGAACATGCCGTACGACATGGTCAAGGTCGTCGAACAGGTCTGTGACGACGGCGAATTCCTGCAGACCCAGGAGCTGTTCGCGCCGAACATCGTGACCGGTTTCGGTCGCGTCGACGGCCAGACCGTCGGTGTCGTCGCCAACCAGCCGTTGCAGCTGGCCGGCACCCTCGACATCAACGCCTCGGAGAAGGCCGCCCGGTTCGTCCGCACCTGCGACGCCTTCAACGTTCCGATCCTGACCTTCGTCGACGTGCCAGGCTTCCTGCCCGGCACCGACCAGGAGTGGGGCGGCATCATCCGCCGCGGCGCGAAGCTGCTGTACGCCTACGCCGAGGCGACCGTTCCGCTGGTCACCGTCATCACGCGCAAGGCCTACGGCGGCGCGTACGACGTCATGGGCTCCAAGCACCTCGGCGCCGACATCAACCTCGCCTGGCCGACGGCCCAGATCGCGGTGATGGGCGCCCAGGGCGCGGCGAACATCCTGTACCGCAAGGAGATTGCCGCGGTCACCGAGAGCACCGGCGGTGACACCGCCGCGGTCGAGGCGCGCCGGCAGGAACTGATCCAGGAGTACGAGGACACCCTCGCCAACCCCTACATCGCGGCCGAGCGCGGCTACGTCGACGCGGTCATCCCGCCGCACGAGACGCGGGTGCAGATCGTGCGCGCGCTGCGCGCCCTGCGTACGAAGCGGGAGACGTTGCCGCCCAAGAAGCACGGGAACATTCCGCTGTGACGACCGAACCGGAACAGAACGCAGCCCCGCAGGTGCGGGTCGTATCCCCCGCCGAGTTGTCCGGCGAGGAGGCCGCGGCGTTGGTGGCGGTGCTGTCGTCGCTCGGCGGCGCCGCTCCGGCAGCGCCGGAGCCCCGGTCGAACTGGGCCGGTCGTGCGCGCCAGGGCTGGCGCGCCAGCGGGTTGCCGAACGGCCGCTGACTCAGCCGAGCAGTCGCTCGCGCAGCTGCGCCCGCTCGACCGGGTCGGGCAGGCAGTCGGTCTCGACCACCCTGCGCAACGCTTCGGTGTCGCCGTAGAACGCCCGGAACACGGTGGGCACGTCGACATCGTGGTCCGGGCGCTCGAGCACCGTGATCGGGTCGCCCGGGCGGATCGTGCCGGGCTGCTCGATCGAGAGGTACGCGCCGGAACGTCCGTGGGCGACGAACAGCTTCAACCACCCGCGTACGTCCATGTGTTGGCGGAAGGTCCCGCACGGGATGCGCGGACCGCAGACCTGCAGCACGGTCTCGCCGACCTGCCAGCGCTCCCCGATCAGCGCCTCGTCGACGGCGATGCCCTCGGTGGTCAGGTTCTCCCCGAACATCCCGTCGCGCAGCTCTCGGTCGAGCTGCCGCTCCCAGTGGTCGAGTTCCTCGCGGGCGACGGCGTAGACGGCCTGGTAGGTGCCGCCGTGGTGTCGACGGTCGCCGATGAAGTCACCCTCGACGCCACTGCCGACCCCGCCGTGCTTCGGCCCCGGCGGCCGTAGACGGATCCACGGCATCGACTTCTTGTTGATCCCCGTCGGGGTGTCCTTGGCGCCGTTGGGCCGTTCGGCCCCGACGTTGGTCGACCTCACACTCGCTGGCATACCGCCCATCCCATCAAACGTCGAGGAAGTCGCGCAGCCAGGACCGGATCTCCTCGAGAGCCGGTGCCCCGACCTCGCCGACGACCTTGGTCACCCGACGCCGGTCGATCGTGCGGGGCTGCTCGGTCATCGCGAAGGACTCGCCGGGAAGGCCGGCGACGCCACTGAGGGCGACGTGGTTCGGCAGCCCCCTGTCCCGCGAGGTGACCGGGACGACGATCACCACGTTCGGGATGCTGGCGAGGTAGTCGCTCCCCGAGACGACGACGGCAGGGCGATGACCGGACTGCTCCGAGCCGACGACCGGGCTGAGGTTGACCCACACGACCTGGCCAGAGGACAGATCAGGCACGGTCGAGGCCGTCCGCACTGGTGGCGTCCCACTCAGCGGACTCGGTGTCGTAGTCGTCGTCGGCCGTCAGAGCCGCATAGCCGGCGCGGACCGCGGCAAATCGCTGCACCCGATCGTGCTCGTCCAGCAGTTGTTCGAGAAGCACCGCGGGCGTCACTCCTTGGGCCCGCGCCCGTTCGTTGATGCGGTCGCGCGCGTGCACCGTCACCTTGATCGTCGTCGTGGCAGCCATACCCCATGGTATCCCGGATGGCTCGCGATGGGTATACGAAACTAGCTACTCTCGACCGGCCCGCTCGCCCAGTTCGCGAGGTGACTCCCTCGCGGTGAGGCGACTCCTCATGGGGAGTCACCTCACCGCGGACGAGTCGCCTCGGCGGCCGTCACCTGCTTGGATCGGACCCATGGAGCTGCACGTGTACCAGTTGGTGTTCCTGCGCCGTGGCGACAACCCGCCGCAGCTCGACGAGGCGGCGAGTGAACAGCTGCAACGGGACCACCTCGCGTACCTGTTCGGGCTGGCGGAGCAGGGCGTGCTGGCGGTCAACGGTCCGGTCGACGAGCAGGGCGACAGCGACCTG
>JASLFY010000216.1 GCA_030150425.1 Yimella sp.
CGCGCAGCCGGGGCACAGCCACGGCGCCGATACCGCCGACCGCGAACACGACGACGGTGCCGGCGCCGACGACGGTCGGCCGGACGAGCGGGCGGGCGCGGTGAGCGGACCGACCCAGATGCAGCGGTCCCGACGCGAAGGCGCCGGCCGTCATCACCCCGGCCAATGCCAGCGTCCACCGACCGAACTCCGGGCTCCCGGCCGGCCGGCTCAACGCACGGCGCAGAACGGGCGCGGACACCACCAGGGTCGCGGCGGCGACCAGTTGGCGGCGCCGGAAGTCGGCGTCGCTCTGGCGGTGGTCACGTTCGGCCCGCCGCAACCACGGCAGGTCTCGCAACTGCTGGATGAAGGCCGACATCGACCACCTCTCGGGTTCGGTCTCGAACGTACCTCCCGGTCGGCCCGGGCGGGACCGTCCGCACAGGTGGAATCTGTTATGCTCAAGTTCAGCATTTGCTCACAGTGAGCAGAACTCAGTGAGGAGTCACCATGACGACCACGACGTACGACAAGGTCCGACACGTCATCCCCGAGGTCGAATGGGCGACCTTCGAGCCCGACGTCGAGGCGATCCAGCGGCTCAAGCAGGAACACGACGCGGTGATCCTCGCGCACAACTACATGACCCCCGAGGTCTTCCACGGAGTCGCCGACATCGTCGGCGACTCCCTTGCCCTCGCTCGCGAGGCACAGACCGTCCGGGCGGGCACGATCGTCCTGGCCGGCGTCCACTTCATGGCCGAGACCGCCAAACTGCTGAACCCGACCAAGCGGGTGCTGCTGCCCGACCTGCGCTCCGGCTGCTCGCTCGCGGAGAGCATCACCCCGGCCGACATCGCCGCGCTGCGCGCGCAGCACCCCGGCGTCCCGGTCGTGACGTACGTGAACACCTCCGCCGCGGTGAAGGCCGCCAGCGACATCTGCTGCACCTCCGGCAACGCGGTCGAGGTCATCGAGAGCCTCGGCGTCGACAAGGTCATCATGATTCCGGACCAGTACCTCGCCCGGAACATCGCGGCGCGCACCGGCGTGGAGGTCATCACCCACCCCGGCGCCTGCGAGGTGCACGAGCGGTTCAGCCCGCAGGACATCGCCGACATCCGGCAGGGCAACCCGGGCGTCACCGTGATCGCCCACCCCGAGTGCCCGCCGAACGTGGTCGAGGCCTCCGACTTCGCCGGTTCGACCGCACAGATGATCGACTTCGTCGCCGTCCGCAAGCCGCGCCAGGTCGCGCTGATCACCGAGTGCTCGATGAGCGACAACGTCGCCGCCGAACACCCCGACGTCGACTTCGTACGCCCGTGCAACCTCTGCCCGCACATGAAGCGCAACACGCTCGGCGCGATCCGCCGTGCGCTGGAGACCGGCACCCACGAGATCACCCTCGACCCGGCGCTCGAGGTGCCCGCCCGCCAGGCCATCGAGCGGATGCTGGCGGTGAAGTGATGGACGTCCCCGTCGTCATCGGATCCGGCCTCGCCGGGCTGACCACCGCGTGGGCGCTGTCCCCGCAGCCGTGCATCCTGCTCACGCCAGGCCGGATCGCCGAACACGCCGCCAGTCGCTGGGCGCAGGGCGGCATCGCCGCGGCGCTCTCGGCCGACGACTCCCCCGCGCTGCACGCGCAGGACACCCTGCGGGCCGGCGCGTACGTCGGTGACACCCGCGCGATCGCCCGGATCACCGACGCGGCGCCCGGCACCGTCGACCTGCTCGACCGCCTGGGCGTCCCCTTCGACCGTGCCGCGGACGGGTCGTACGACCTCGCCCTGGAGGGCGGCCACAGCCGCTCCCGCGTCGCCCACGCCGGCGACTCCTCCGGTGCGACCGTCACCGACACCCTCGCGTCGATCGTCGCCGAGCTCCCGTCGGTCGACGTACGCGCCGGGCACCGTGTCGTCGACCTGCACACCACGGACGGGCGGGTCAGCTCGCTGACCGTCGAGGGCCCCGACGGGCGCTACGAGCTGCCCACCTCCCGGGTGGTCCTGGCCACCGGCGGGATGGGCGGGCTCTGGCCGACCACCACGAACCCGGCGCAGGCGCTCGGCGCCGGCGTCGCGCTCGCGGCCCGGGCGGGCGCCCGCACCGACGACCTGCACCTCGTGCAGTTCCACCCGACCGCCCTCGACGTCGACGCCGACCCCGCCCCGCTGCTGACCGAGGCGTTGCGGGGCGCCGGCGCGCTGCTGCTCGCCGACGGCGAGCGGTTCGTCGACGAGCTGCAGCCGCGCGACGTGGTCGCCGCGGCCGTCTGGGAGCAGCTGCAGGAGGGTCGCCGGGTACGGCTGGACGCCCGCGCCGTTCCGGACGTACGGGCCCGGTTCACCACCGTCGCCGCGGCCTGCGACCGGTTCGGGCTCGACATCGCGACCGACCTGCTGCCGGTGCGACCCGCGCTGCACTACGCGATGGGTGGCGTGACGACCGATGCCCGGGCGCGTACGTCGGTCGCCGGGCTGTGGGCCGTCGGCGAGGTCTCCCGCACCGGTCTGCACGGCGCCAACCGGCTCGCGTCCAACTCCCTGCTCGAGGCCGTGGTCACCGGCCGTGCCGCCGCGCTCGACGTCTCGAGCGCGGAAGTCGACAACTGGTCGGCCGCCGTGCTGCCCGCCGACCCGGCGACCGTCGTCCCGCGATCGGACGACCCGAACCCGTTGTCCCACAGCGAGATCCGCCGACTCGTCGGTGGCTCGTGCGGGGTCATCCGCGACGGCAACACCCTCGAGCACGTCGTCGACCTGCTCAGCGCGCACCGCGGCGACGACACCGCGTACACGGCCTGGTTGATGGCCCGCTCCGCCCTGCTGCACCCGCACAGCGTCGGCGCCCACCGCCGATCCGACTCCCCCTCCCTCACCACGAACCGAACGGCGGTGCCGGCATGAACGTCCGCAACCAGGAGATCGACCGTGTCATCGCTGACGCCCTCACCGAGGACCTCGGTCTGTCCGGCGACGTGACCACCGCGGCCACGATCGACCCGGCGGCCACTGGCACCGCCCACGTCGTCAGTCGCGAGTCCGGCGTGATCTGCGGCATCGCCGTCGCTGATCGCGCCTTCCGGACGGTCGACCCCGACCTGCACTGCGAGTGGTCCATCGCCGACGGTGACCGGATCGAGCCCGGCACGAAGGTCGGCAGCATCAGCGGCTCGGCCGCGTCGATCCTCACCGCCGAGCGCACCGCGCTGAACTTGATGGGTCACCTCAGCGGGATCGCCACCCGGACCGCCGGCATGGTGGCCCTCGTCGAGGGCACCGGTGCGCGGATCGCGGACACCCGCAAGACCACGCCCGGACTGCGCGCGCTGGAGAAGGCTGCGGTCGTGAACGGCGGTGGCGTCAACCACCGCTTCGGCTTGCACGACGCAATCCTGGTGAAGGACAACCACATCGGGCTCGGAGGCGGCCTCCGACCGGTGCTGGACCGGCTCAGTGACCGCGCCGGCCACATGGTGCTCGTCGAGATCGAGGTCGACACCATCGCGCAATTGGAGGAACTGCTGGCGTACGACGCCGACCGTGTCGCCGCTGGTCGCCCGCCGGTGGTCAACGCCGTGCTGCTGGACAACATGGTTCCCGAGCAGATCCGTACGGCTGCCGCCCTCATCCGCGCCCACGCCGCACCCCTGACCATCGAGGTCTCCGGCGGCGTCGACGAGCAGACCGTGCGTGGGCTCGCCGAGGCCGGCGCCCAGATCATCTCGATCGGCGCGCTGACCCACAGCGTGACCTGCCTGGATCTCGGGCTGGACCTCTGACCCAGCCCGGCCTCAGAGGAGGGTTCTTCGACCGGAGCGGCTTCACAAAGCTGCTCCGGTCGAGGAACCCTCCTCCCATCCGCGCTGTCGGTAGGTCGCACGGAGCCCGGCGATGAACGCCGCACGTCCGCCAGGCCGCAGGTGACTGGCCTTGACCTGGACCACTCTCCAACCGTCCGCGGCGAACTCGGCGCGGCGGTCCACGTCGGTGGACCACTGGTCGGCTTCACGGAAGTGGTGCTCGCCCTCGTACTCGATCACGATGCGTCGCGGCCGATCCAGCAGGTCCGGCGTGCGAGTCCGCCCGGACGACAGACGCACGCCGACCTGCACCTCCGGCTCCGGTAGTCCCGCGCGATGCATGAGGAGTCGTACGACCGTCTCCGGCGGCGAGTCGACACCTACCCGACTCAACGCGGCGGCGTCGCGGAGCCTGCCGATTCCGGGAGTCCGGCGCCAGTCGCCCAGCGCAGCGTGCAGTTCACCGGGATCCACCATCGGCCGATCCGGATGCAGGCCCGGATACCAGTTCGAACGTGTGGTCACGGCATCGACACCGATCAACAGATGCTCCGTCGACCAACCTCCGGCAACCTGACACAACGCACTCAACGGATGCAGCACCGGGAGGTCGTCGAGAAGCAGAACCCGCAGCCTCGACCCGATCAAGCGCCGTGCCACCACCCCGCGCGACTCCGGTCGATGGGCGTCGTTGCCCACCACGAGGTTGAGCGGATCGTCGGCGGTCCAGCCGTACGGAGTGGGTATCCCCCAGAGCCGCAGGGCGGTCACCCCACCGAAGGCCTGCCCCACCTTGAGTCTCGGGACGTACGTTCGGGCCTGGTCGACGACCGACTCGATGCCGGTCGTCGAGCGCACGCCGACGAACGGGCGGCACAGGTCCGGCTGCGCGAGCCGCCAATCGGTGACGCCGAGAGCCAGAGCCGATGCGCGCCCGAACGGGCCACCCAACTCGGCCGGGAGCCAGGGAGTTGTCATCGACCGACCGTCGCGCCATGGCCGACCGAACGGCACTCGTACGGGCGTCGTTGTGGATCACCGCGCAGCGACGGCGGGGTGTGGACGGCCTTCACAGGAGGGTTTCGCCGTCGGAGGAGCTTTGCAAAGCCGCTCTGCTCGAAAAACCCTCCTCTGGGCGGCCGCCAGGGCCTCAGAACCCCAACAACCGCCGTACGACGGTGTCGGCGAGCAGCCGGCCGCGCAGGGTGAGCACCAGGCGGCGGTCGCGCAGGGCGGTCGGCCCGTCGACGAGGCCGTCCGCGATGAGGCCGGCCACGGCCGAACGGCCTTGCGCGGCAAGGTCGTCCACCGCGAGGCCGCGGTCGCGGCGGATGCCGAGCAGCACCCGCTCCTCGTAGCGCTGGGTGTCGGTCAGCAGCTCACGACCGGCGCCCGGCGACTGCTGGGCGCGCAGCCGTTCGGCGTACGCCGCGGGGTGCTTCACGTTCCACCAGCGCACGCCACCGACGTGGCTGTGGGCGCCGGGGCCGAAGCCCCACCAGTACGCATCGGACCAGTACAGCTCGTTGTGCCGGCAGCGCAGTCCGGGCTCGGTGGCCCAGTTCGACACCTCGTACCAGCGGTAACCGGCCGCCGCCAGCAGCGAGTCGGCCAGTTCGTACTTGTCGGCCTCGTCGTCGTCCTCGGGCATGGTCACCTGTCCGCGGCGCACCTGGGCGGCGAGCTTGGTGCCGGCCTCGACGACCAACGCGTAGGCGCTGATGTGGCCGGGCTCGAGGTCGATCGCTGCCTCTAGCGAGGTGCGCCAGTCGGCCAGCGACTCCCCCGGTGTGCCGTAGATCAGATCGACGCTGGTCGCCAGACCGGCCGCCTTCGCCGCGGCCACCGTCCGGGCGACGTTCGCCGGGTCGTGAGTGCGTTCCAGCGTGTGCAACACGTGGGGCACCGCGGACTGCATGCCGAACGAGACCCGGGTGAACCCGCCTGCGGCGAGCTCCGCCAGTGATTCCGGCGTCACCGAATCGGGGTTCGCCTCGGTGGTCACCTCGACGTCGGCGGCGAGCCCGAAGCGGTCGCGCAGTCGGCCGAGGATGCGCACCAGGTCGCCCGCCGGAAGCATCGTCGGGGTGCCGCCACCGAAGAACACGGTGTCGATCGCCGGCCGCTGCGGCAGGACGGTGGCGGCCAGGTCGATCTCCGCGGCGACCGCGTCGGCGTACGTGTCGACGCTCGCCCCGTGGCCCCCCAACTCGGTCAGCGTGTAGGTGTTGAAGTCGCAGTAGCCGCAACGCACCCGGCAGAACGGGATGTGGACGTACGCACCGAACGGCTGTCGCCCCAGCGACTCCACCGCACTGGCGGGCAACGATCCGTCGGTGGGGACGGGCTCACCGTCGGGCAGGGCACTGGGCATTACCCCATTGTCACCCAGTCGCCGGAGGCAGCGACGCGCGCCAGGTCTCGCGGTCGGCGGCGTAGCCGACCATCCACTGCGGTCGCAGCCGGTAGAACCGGATGTCCGGCCCCCACTCCAACGGCGACCCGCCGTAGTGGTCGCTCCAGTGCTGATGGATCGGACCGAAGTCGGGATCCTCCGGCAACAGCCGCTCGGCCTCACCGTGGGCGAAGACCGCGAAGGTCTCGCCGTCGACGTGGGAGACGCTCACGGCCGGACGACTCTCGAGGTGCTTCGCCTTCGCGGAGTCGCCGGCGGTGCTGAAGGTCCAACTGCCGAACAGGAAGTGGCCGTCGAGCGCGCTGATCCGCGGCTCGCCGCGGGCGGTGACCGTGGCCACCGAGATCACCTTCATCCCGGTCAGCGCCCGCACCAGGTCGTCGGCGGAGACCACCCGTTCATCGGTGATGATGCTGCGCAGATGCGCGCTCGACCGGCCGACCGAGGCGTCGAGGAGCTCCTGCAGGGACGAGAGTTGAGCCGCTGTCTCCTTCATCCTCCGACGGTATGCCCGACCACCGACAACCACCATCGCCCCAGCGGGTCACAACGTCCCGGTGACCGCCTGCAGCCCCAGGCTCGCCGTCGCGACCGACACCCAGAGGAGACCGCCGAGCAGCAGCGGGCGTACGCCGGACCGCCGCAGTTCCGCCGGGCGCAGCGACAGCCCGATGCCGGCGAGCGCGACGGTGATCAGGAAGGTGCCGAGGGTGGTCAGCGACGGGTGCCAGGAGGCCGGCACCGCGCCGACCGAGTTCAGCAGCGCCGCGAGCAGGAAGCCGATCAGGAAGCCCGGGACGACCTGACGCCACGGCACCGAAGCCTGCGCGTTCGCCGGCCGGGTGGTCAACCACGCGAGCACCACGGTGATCGGGATGATCATCAGCGAGCGGGTCAGCTTCACCACGATCGCGTACGGCCCGGCCCCGTCACCGAACGAGTACGCCGCCGCGACGACCGACGAGGTGTCGTTGACCGCGGTGCCGCTCCACAGGCCGAAGGCGTGACCGCTCATCCCGAGCAGGTGCCCCAACGCCGGGAACGAGAGGACGGCGGCGATGTTGAACACGAAGATCGTGCCGATGGCGTAGCCGACGGCGCTGTCCTTCGGTTTGGTCGCCGCGGTCACCGCCGCGATCGCGGACGCACCGCAGATCCCGGTGCCGACGCCGATCAGCGTCCGCACCTCCGGCTCGACCCGCAGGACGCGACCGAGCAACGCCGCTCCCCCGAGCGCGACGGCGAGCGTGCCGAGCATCACAGGCAGCGACGAACCGCCGACGTGCACCACCTGGCGTAGTGACAGGCCGGTGCCGAGGACGACGATCGACGCCTGCAGCACCTTCTTGCCGGCGAACCCGACGCCGTCGGCGAACGCCGGTCCGCGCAACGCGGGGATCGTCACGGCGGCGATCACCCCGAGGACGATCCCGAAGACGGGACCGCCGACGAGCGGCAGCCAGGAGCCGAGCAGGGCAGCGACGAGGGCGACGGTGACGGCGACCGCGAGTCCGGGTAGGACCGACCGGAGACCGCCACCCTGAGGCACGGCGCGGGTGGGCCGTGGGGCGACAGTGGAGGACATGGCACCAGCCTGCCTCTTGACGGCGAGCGGCAGTAGCCACGAATTGTCCATGTCGGCATATCCTGCGGATATGTCCTCCTGGCCCGATCTCAGCGTCCTCGAACTGCTGGTCGCCGTCGCCGACCACGGCAGTCTCGGCGCCGGCGCCCACGCGGTCGGGATGGCACAGCCCAACGCCACTCGTTCGGTGAGTCGCCTGGAGCGGCAGTTGGGCTACAACCTGGTCGTACGCAGCCACCGAGGCTCGACGTTGACGCCGGCCGGCACGGTGCTGGTCGAGCAGTCCAGGCGCCTCCTCGACGACGCCCGTACGTTGCTCGACACCGCCGCGTCGCTGCGCGCCGATGGCACCGCCACCCTCGTCGTGGCGGCCAGTCAGACGATCGCCGAGCATCTCCTGCCGACATGGCTGGCGACCCTGCGGCGGCAGCACCCGCGCACCACGGTCACGGTCCACGTACACAACTCGCACGACGTGATCGACGACCTGCGCGCGGGCCGCGCGACGGTCGGTTTCGTCGAGCACCCGACTGTTCCCAGCGCCGTGCACCATCGCCAGGTGGCGGCGGACGAGATGGTCCTGGTCGTCGCTCCGCACCACGTCTGGGCCGGGAGGCGACGCGCGGTCACCGCGGCGGAGCTCGCGCGCACTCCACTCATCACCCGCGAGCCCGGCTCCGGCACGAGGGTCACCCTCGACGACGCGCTCGACGTCACGATCGAGCCGTACCTCGAACTT
>JASLFY010000241.1 GCA_030150425.1 Yimella sp.
GAGTTCGACCCGGCCCGCACCACGGGTGATCCGGCCGATGTCGACACACTGATCGACCTGGTCGCCGACAGCGGTCGGCGGGTGCTGGTCTACGACAACCTCGGTCGGCGGATGGTCGATCTGCCGCCGGGGGAGGCCGTACGAACGGGGTTGCAGGCGGTCACCGGGTGGTTGCGACAACAGATCGACGGCCACGTCGTGGTGCCGTACGTCGACCTATGGGCCTTGGACGCCGAAGCCGCCGAACTGCTCTGACCTCAACCGAGTTCGGCCTGCCGGCGCAGCGACTCCTCGGCCCGTTCGAAGTCGGCGATGGTGTCGATGTCCAGGCTCTCGGACGGGTCCATCACGAACAGTCCGATCCGGCCACCCAATCTGTTGTGGTCGCGCTCGTACACCTCCGTGCGGGTGAGGTAGAGCGAGCCGGTCTCGCGGTAGCGCAGTTGGTCGGGCGTGAGGTCCTGGCGGCGCGGGCGCTGCCGGTAGGGGTAGTGGGCGATCGTCTCCGGCTCCTTCTGCCAGACGAAGATCTCGGTCGGCACCACCCCGACCATCGAGTCGACCCCGGTGTCGGCGAACTCCTGCAGCGCGCGAGCGAGGGTGCCCGGCAGCCGGAACGGCGAGGTGGCCTGCAGGAACATCACCTGCTCGGGCCGGCCGGACGCGGCGGTCACGACCTCGATGGCGTGCTCGATCACCGGCTCCGACGCGGTCGTGTCCTGGGCGAGGTCGAGCGGGCGGTCGATCACCGTCGCGCCGTGGTCCCGCGCGGCGGCGGCGATCTCGGCGTCCTCGGTGGAGACGTACGGCGTGAGTCCGTCGGTCGCCAACACCTGTTCGATGGTCCACGCGATGAGTGGTTTGCCGCCCAACGGCTTGAGGTTCTTGCGGGGCACACCCTTCGAACCGCCGCGGGCCGGAATGATCACAGGGGTCGAGGTCATCGGGATTCCGTTCGCTGCAGCTGCCAGTAGGTCTCGGTGGTGGGAAGTCGGTCGGCGTCGGTGAGCCGGTTCAGTCGCGGGTCGAGCAACTCCAGTTGTGATCGGTAGTGCGCCAGCCGCCGCTGTTTCACGGAGGTGTCGACCGGAAGGTCGAACTGCTGCAACGGAATTCCTCGCCGCTGCAGTAGTCCGGCCGACACAGTTCCGCGTTCGTGCCACAGATAGGGCAGGTCCTCCCAGAGGACCACATCGAGCGTCGCGGTCTCGGCGCAGACCCGCAGACCCAGGTCGCGGACCAACAGGTGGTCGGGGTTCGCCGCCATCCCACGTCGCTGCGCCTCCCGGCGGCGGCGTTGGTGGTCGGCGTGCATCGCGGCGCGCACGACCTGCTTCCAGCGCGGCGCGTGATCGGGCGCGGCTGTGGTCGAGGGTGCCGCGGGCTCGCCGGTCTCGGGCGCCGCATCCTCCTGCGGTCGGCGGCGCAGCCGTTCCCACGGCGCCGGTCGAACCTGTACGCCGGCACCGACAGGCAGCGCGACGACCCCGTCCGAGTGGTCGGCGATCCAGCCGCGCAACTCCCGTTCCAGGATCGTCAGTTGGCGGCGGGCGGTCGCGCCGTCGCGGTAGGCCGCCTCCAACAACGGAAGGTGCCGTACCGCGACCCCGGAGTCGACGAACGCCGCTTCGTCCTCGGCGATCCGCGCCGCCATCGTGGCGTCCGAGTCCGGGAAGCCACAGCGATGGTCCCACTCGGTGCGCAGCGGTGGGGTCGGCCGACCCGCGTACACGGTCCAGACTTCGGCGTCGACCGGCGACGTCAGCAGGGCGGAGGTGGACAACCACGCGTCGTCGAGATGGGGTGAGAGCACCAGCAGCGGTCGCCCCGCCGTGAGAGGCGCATCCGACACGTTCACCGAATCCCCTCGATCGCTCAACGATTCCCCCTGATCAAACTGCGTGGTCGTGCCGATAATAGGGACACCGGAGCGCAGGGGAGACAGGTCATGACCGCGTACGACGTCACCGTCGTCATCCCCGCACACAACGCGACCGCAACCCTCGACCTGCAGCTCGAGGCACTCGCTCGCCAGCTCCCCTCTCCGTCGTACGAAGTGGTCGTCGCCGACAACCGGTCCACCGACGATCTCGCGGGGTGCCTGCGGAATTGGACGGGGCGAGTGCCCGGCCTCCGCTCCGTCCCCGCGCCAGACCTCGCGGGAGCGGGGTACGCCCGCAACGTCGCTGTCGCGCACAGTCGCTCCGACCGGCTGCTCTTCTGCGACGCGGACGACGTCGTCGCTCCCGACTGGGTCGCCGCCGGTGCGGCCGCACTCGACCTGACCCCTGTGGCCTGCGGCAGCGACGTCACCCTGCCGCCCACCGCGTTCGTCGACGTCGACCGGGTCTGGGAGCAACACCTCGCCGACCTACCGGCCGAGCCGGTCCAACTGCCCGACGGTTCGCACCGCTACCCGATCGTGCTCGGCGGCAACCTGGCGATCCGGCGGTCGGCGTACGTCGCGGTCGGCGGCTACGACGCCTCGATGGTGGCGGGCAACGAGGACAACGACCTGGCCGTACGACTGGAGCGGACCGGGTTCCTGATCGCCCGGGCGCCGGCGATGCGGCTGGCGATCCGCGAGCGCGGCGACCTGCGCAGCGTCTACCGGCGCGCGCGGGTCGCGGGTCGGGGCCACCAACTGCTCTGCGCCCGCCACGACCTGTACGCCGACTCGCCGCATCTGCGC
>JASLFY010000256.1 GCA_030150425.1 Yimella sp.
CGCAACCTGATTCACCGCATCGCCCGATGCTTGGCGCGCTTACCGCTCCGTGGGCTGGATCAGTCCAAGCCCATCAGCCGGGAACCGTTCTCCCACAACACCTTCCGCATCCACTCGTCCCCGAGGTCGAGTCGGGCGAGCGCCTCGAGCTGGTGGGCGTAGGCGTACGGGATGTTGGGGAAGTCGGACCCCAGGACGACCTTGTCGCCCAGCGCGCCCAGGCGTTCGACGTACGCGGGTGTCATCGGCGCGATCGACTCGATGAAGTCGGTCGCGGCCATCGTGGTGTCGAGGTGGACCCGTTCGTGGCGCCTGGCGAGGTCGGCGAAACGGTCGTACTCGGGCATGCCGAGATGGGCGATCACCAGGGGGAGTCGCGGGAAGCGGGCCAGCAGGTTCGCGACCGGGTCCGGTCCGGTGTGGGTTCCCTCGCGCGGCCCGGAGCCGGCGTGGATGACGACCGGGGTGCCGGCCTCGTCGATCAACCGCCAGGCGTCGTCGAGGATCGGGTCGTCGGGGGTGAAGTCGCCGACCTGGACGTGCAGCTTCCACAGCCGGGCACCGGCGGCCAAGGCGTCCGCGACCACGTCGGTCACCCCGGGCTCGGGGTAGAAGGTCGCGCTGTGGACCGCGTCCGGCACTCGGGCTGCGAAGTCGGCGTTCCACTCGTTCAACCAGCCCGCCATGCCCGGCTTGTGGGCGTAGTTCAGGCTCGGGACCGCCCGCAGCCCCAGTGCACGCAGGGTCTCCAGCCGGGTCGCCTCGTCGGCGCGGTAGGTGATCGGCCACGCGAGGCCGTAGTTCGACTCGGCGTGGTCGAAGTAGTCCCACACCTTCGCCAGCACCGCGTCGGGCATGAAGTGGACGTGGATGTCGGCCAGGCCCGGAACGCCGAGACGGGCGATGTAATCGGGGACCTCCGCGTCACTGCGCGGGCCGGGCGTTGTCGCGTCGATCATCACGAACCGCCTTGCAGCGCCGGCTCGGTGACCGGGGCGGTCGCGGCCGAGGGGGAGCGGAACAGGGCGACCGACGCCGCGCGCAGCGGGTAGGACGCGCCGCCGGCCAGGCTGCTGGACGGAACCTCGGACGGTTGCTCGATCGCGCTGTCCCACACCAGCGCCCACGGCGCGCCGGTCAGCGAAACGGGCAAGGTCACCTCGACCGGGTCGGCGCCGCCGTGCAGCACCACCAACACCTGGTCGTCGCCGACGTCGGAGCCGTCGAAGACGGCCTGGACCGTACGCGTCGCGCCGTCGGTCCACTCGTGGTCGGTCATGATCGCGCCACTACGGCCGTGCCAGTGCAGAGCCGCGAGCTCGTCGCCGGCGATCGGGTCACCGGGGAAGAAGTCGCGCTGGCGCAGCACCGGGTGGGCCGCGCGGAACCGGGTCAGGAAGGCGGTGGTGTCGATCAGGTCGCGCTGCCACGGCGCGAACTGCCAGTCGTACCAACTGATCTCGTTGTCCTGGCAGTACGCGTTGTTGTTCCCGCCCTGGGTGCGGCCGAACTCGTCGCCGCCGAGCAGCATCGGCACCCCGGAGCTCAGCAGCAGCGTCGCCAACATGCCGCGGACGACCCGGCGGCGCAGCGCCTCGACCTCGTCGCTCGCGTGGTCGTGGCCCTCCACGCCGAAGTTCCAGGACAGGTTGTTGGTCGACCCGTCGCGGTTGTCCTCGCCGTTGGCCTGGTTGTGCTTCTGCTCGTACGCCGTCAGGTCGGCCAGCGGGAATCCGTCGTGGGCGGTGACGAAATTGATCGACGCCAGCGGCGAACGGGAGCCGAACACGTCGCGGGAGCCGGCGATCCGGGTGGCAAGTTCGGCGACGCCGTGTTGCTGACTCTGCCCCAGGTCGGTCAGCCAGAACGTCCGGGCGGCGTCGCGGAACTTGTCGTTCCAGTCGGCCATCGGGGCCGGGAACTGGCCGGTGCGCCAACCGTGCGGGCCGATGTCCCATGGTTCGGCGATCAGCTTCACCCGCGACAACACCGGGTCGGTGCGCAGCGCCATCAGGAACGGATGGTCGGGGTGGAAGGAGTCGTCGGTGCCGCGGCCGAGGGCGACGGCCAGGTCGAACCGGAATCCGTCGACGTGCATCTCGGTGACCCAGTAACGCAACGAGTCCAAGGTCATCCGCAGCGCGACCGGGTCGCTCAGGTCGACCGTGTTGCCGCACCCGGTGACATCGACGTCGTGGCCGTGCTCGTCCATCCGGTAGTACGTCGCCTGGTCGGCCCCGCGCCACGACAACGTCGCGCCCGAGCCCGCACCCTGCTCGCTGGTGTGGTTGTAGACGACGTCGAGGACGACCTCCAGGCCGGCGCGGTGCAGCAGCTTGACCATGCCCTTGAACTCGTCGATCGCGCCCTGCGGGTCCTTCGCCGCGGCGTAGTCGGCGTGGGGTGCGAAGAAGCCGAGCGTGTTGTAGCCCCAGTAGTTCGACAGGCCCAGCTGCACCAGGTGCGGCTCCGAGGTGAACGCGTGGACCGGCAGCAACTCCACGGTCGTCGCCCCGACGCGTTGCAGGTGGGCGATCGTCGCGGGGTGGGCAACCCCCGCGTACGTCCCGCGCAGGTGTTCCGGCACCGCCGGGTTGCGCATCGACAGCCCGCGTACGTGGGTCTCGTAGATCACCGTCTCGTCCCACGGCACCCGCGGATGCGCGTCGTTCTCCCAGTCGAACTCGTCGCGGACGACGACGTTGCGCGGCATCGCCGCGGCGCTGTCGCGCGGGTCGCGCAGCCGCCCGTCTCCGCTGAACCGGTCGTCCACCACGTGGCCGAACACCGTGGGGTTCCAGTCGACCTCGCCCTCGACGGCGCGACCGTACGGATCCAGCAGCAGCTTCGCCGGATTGTGGCGCATCCCCTCGGTCGGCGCCCACGGCCCGTGCACCCGGTAGGCGTACCGCTGGCCGACCCCGATGCCCGGGACGAAGCCGCTCCACACGCCGCCGGCGTGCTCGACCAGCTCGACCCGCGACTCGCGCCCGTCGCCGTCGAACAGGCACTACTCGACCGCATCGGCGTGGCGCGCGACGAGCGTGAACTCGGCGCCGTCGGCGCGCATCAGCACACCGGGGGAGGGCGGAGCGTCCAGGGAGCAGACCCGACGAACAGGCTGCTGGGTGGGCATGCCGGCCAGCCTACGGTCGACTACCGTGGCGGCCATGACTGATCCCACCGCACTGCCGAACCTCACCCCGGGCGGCCAGCCTGCACAGCAGCCGGTCGACGCCCAGCCCGAGCAGGCCATCGCGACCTTCGCCGGCCCCGACGACGAGTCGCCGCTGCGCGACGCCGTGCTGCAGGTGCTGCAGTCCGAGGGCCTGGAGGCCCAGGTCGACACCGACGGCGACGTCGCGTACAAGGTCGAGGACCAGCAGCTGTTCGTCCGTAGCATGGACGGCGAGCCGTCGCTGCTGCGCGTCTTCGGCCAGTGGCAGGTCGCCGACCTGGAGGCCGACCTGCTCAAGCGGCTGAACGCCGCCAACGACATCACGCTGAGCCTGAACATCATCAAGGTCGGCATCGCCAACGACAACCTCGTGGTCAGCGGCGAACACATCATCGGTGACGGCACCGACCTGACGATGGTCCTGCAGTCGACCTCCGCGATGATCCTGCAGGCCGTCCAGCTCTGGCACCAGGCCGCGACCTCCGAGGGCCCGCACGCCGCGACCGGCCCCCAGGCCTGACATGACCGACCCGCAGAACTACGGGGAGTTCGTCTCGACCACGGTCGAGGACGGCGTGGCGGTGCTGCGCATCGACCGCCCGAAGATGAACGCGCTCAACGCGGAGATCCAGGAGGGTCTCGCGGCGGCGTCGCTGGCCCTGTCGGCCGACGACTCCGTACGCGCGGTGATCGTCTACGGCGGCGAGAAGGTGTTCGCCGCCGGTGCCGACATCAAGGAGATGCGCACCGCGACGTACGCCGACATGGTCAAGCGGGCCGGCCGGTTGCAGGACTGCTTCGCCGCGATCGCCGCGATCCCGGTGCCGACCGTGGCCGCGATCGCGGGCTACGCGCTCGGTGGCGGGTGCGAGCTGACGATGCCGTGCGACTTCCGGGTCGCCGCCTCCGACGCCAAGCTCGGCCAGCCGGAGA
>JASLFY010000297.1 GCA_030150425.1 Yimella sp.
GTCGACCGAGGACCTGCACACCGCGTTCGACCGGCTGGGCGGCCTGGTGTGACCGGTCGCCTCGTCCTGCTGAACGGTCTGTCGAGCGCCGGGAAGTCGACTCTCGCGCAGGCGTTCGTGCCCGCAGACCTGGCCGCGCAGCTGCGGGACGCGGTGGACGACTGGCCGACGACCACCGCGTTCGAGCGGCTGGCGGCTGCCGGCTGAAGCGCACCATTCTACGACGAAGCGCACGTCCCGTTGTTCGGGACGTGCGCTTCGTACGTATCGAGACCGTCAGGCCTTGGCGAACTCAGGCTCGGTGGCCGACTCGCCGTCACCCGGCTCCGCGTCCCGCATCCGCCGGTGTACGGCGGGGGAGACCAGCGCGAGCAACACACCGACGATCGCGGCCATGACGCCGAGCGACAGGTAGAACGTGGTGTCGGACAGCCCGTCCATCGCCTGGATGAGTTGTGCGGCCAGCGACTGACCGGTCGCGGAGGCGAGGTACCACAGGGCCATCGCCTGGCCGGCGAAGGCGGTGGGCGCCAGGGCGCTGGTGGCCGACAGGCCGACCGGCGACAGACACAACTCACCGATGGTCTGGATCACGAAGACCGCGACGAGCAGCAGCACCGGTGCGGTCTTGCCGCCGAACTGGGCGCTGCCCCAGGCCATCACGACGAACGACAGGCCGGCCAGGAAGACGCCGATGGCGAACTTCACCGGGGTCGAGGGGAAGCGGCCCGCGCGGCGCGCCCAGACCATCCCGAACAGCGGAGCGAGCACGATGATCGCCACCGGGTTGACCGACTGGAACCACTCCGCCTTGAAGGTGAAGCCGAGTGAGTCGAGGTCGGTGCGGTTCTCCGCGAAGGCCGCCAGCTTCCCGGCGGCCTGCTCGAAGATCATGAAGAAGAACACCGCACCCAGCCACATCGGCAGGTACGCCAGCAGGTGCGAACGCTCGCGGGCGTCGACCTTCGGGCTGCGGAACATCATCGTGAAGTACGCGATGGCGGCGCCGATCGCGAGGATCGAAATGGCGTCGACGACGGCCTCCAGCACGCTGCTGCGCCACAGCATCGCGAGCCCGATGAGGGCTGCGACGAGGGCGATCGCGCCGGCGGCGAGCAACGGCACCCGGCGACGCTCGGCGTCGTTCAACGGGTTGGGCACGACGTCGGAGTGCTCGCCCAGCGAGCGGCGCCCGAGCGTGAAGAGCACCAACGCGATGGCCATGCCGATCGCGGCGGCGGTGAAGCCGGCGTGGTATCCCCAGTGGTCCTTCAGGAAGGACACGATGAACGGGGAGAAGAAGGCGCCGATGTTCACCGACATGTAGAAGATGGTGAAGCCGGAGTCGCGCCGCGCGTCACGGTCGGCGTAGAGCTGGCCGACCAGCAGAGCTGTGTTGGGCTTGAGCAGTCCGGTGCCGAGAGCCACGAGCGCGATGCCCAGCCAGGACGACGCCGCGAACGGCACGGCGAGGCACAGGTGTCCGGCCATGATGACCAAGCCGCCCCACAGCACCGAGCGGCGCGCACCGATCAGCCGGTCCGCCGCCCAGCCGCCGATGATCGACAGCAGATAGACCGCGGCGCCGTAGATCGTGACGACCGCGGCGGCCAGCGACTCGTCGACCGCGAGGCCGCCGTTGGCGACCGTGTCGACCAGGTAGTACAGCAGGATCGCGCGCATGCCGTAGTAGGAAAAGCGTTCCCACAGTTCGACATTGAAGAGAGTCGCAAGGCCCCGGGGATGACCGAGGAAGGTGCGCTCTACGGTGTCCGGCGACTGTTTCGCCAGGGACATCTGAACTCCTCTGGATGGTGGACAAATCAGTCCACGATCTCAGAGTGGATGTGTCCACGGACACGAGCCCCCTGTGGCCGGAGCCCTACATGGCGCCGGTCACAGGGGGATTTTCCGGTGTTCCCGGATCAGTCCGTGCCCAGATCGAAGGCCGCGCGGTCGAGCGATTCGTCGTCCGATCCGTCGGCCGTCGGGTTCGCCGCGATCTGCTGGGCGCCGCCCGGCTCGAGGTCGCCGACGAGCTCCTTCTCGCGGGTCGGCAGCGAGCCCTGTTGGGCGTACAGCTCCAGCTTGGAACGGGTGTCGGCGATGTCCAGGTTGCGCATCGTCAGCTGACCGATCCGGTCGACCGGACCGAACGCGGCGTCCTCGGTGCGTTCCATCGACAGCTTGTCAGGGTGGTAGCTGAAGCCCTCGCCGCGGGTGTCGATGATCGAGTAGTCCTCGCCGCGGCGCAGCCGCAGGGTGACCTCGCCGGTGACGGCCGAGGCGACCCAGCGCAGCAGGCCTTCGCGCAGCATCAGCGACTGCGGGTCGAACCAGCGGCCTTCGTACAGCAGGCGACCCAGGCGCCGGCCGTCGTTGTGGTACGCCGCGACGGTGTCCTCGTTGTGCACCGCGTTCAGCAGGCGTTCGTACGCGGCGTGCAGCAACGCCATGCCCGGCGCCTCGTAGATGCCGCGCGACTTCGCCTCGATGATGCGGTTCTCGATCTGGTCGCTCATGCCGAGACCGTGGCGACCTCCGATGACGTTCGCCTGGTGGAACAGGGCGACCTGGTCGTCGCCGAAGGTGTCGCCGTTGATCGCGACCGGCAGGCCGCGCTCGAAACGAATCGTGACGTCCTCGGTCTCGATCTTCACCGAGTCGTCCCAGAACGCGACGCCCATGATCGGCTCGATGATCTCCAGCGAGGTGTCGAGGTGTTCCAGGGTCTTCGCCTCGTGGGTGGCGCCGAGGATGTTGGCGTCGGTGGAGTAGGCCTTCTCCGCGCTGTCGCGGTAGGGGAAGCCGTGCTCGACGAGCCACTGCGACATCTCCTGGCGGCCGCCGAGCTCGTTCACGAAGTCGGCGTCGAGCCACGGCTTGTAGATCCGCAGCGCCGGGTTGGCGAGCAGGCCGTAGCGATAGAAGCGCTCGATGTCGTTGCCCTTGTACGTCGAGCCGTCGCCCCAGATCGAGACGCCGTCCTCGGCCATCGCGCGGACCAGCATGGTGCCGGTCACCGCGCGACCCAGCGGGGTGGTGTTGAAGTAGGTGCGGCCGCCGGAGCGGATGTGGAAGGCGCCGCAGGCGATCGCCGCCAGACCCTCCTGCACCAGCAGCGGTTTGCAGTCGAC
>JASLFY010000306.1 GCA_030150425.1 Yimella sp.
CCGGCGTAGGTGACCGCGATGCCGTCGTAGTCGGCCGCGTGGGCCTCCTGCGCGTTGGTGAACCGCGGGTCGATGTTGATCCCGACCCGGGCGGCGGCGTCGGCCCACTGCACCTTGAGGTGTTCGGTCGGCGCGACGATCGTGACCTGCTCGATGATCCCCCGGTCCATCAGCTCGGTCGCCAGCCGCAGCGCGTAGGTGGTCTTGCCGGCGCCCGGCGTCGCGACCGCGAGGAAGTCACGCGGCTGCTCGCGCAGGTAGGTCTCGAGGGCCCCGGCCTGCCAGGCACGCAGCTTCGAGGCGGTGCCCCAGGCAGCGCGCTCGGGGAAGGCCGGCGACAGGTTGGATGCGGCCGACGTACTCACGGGGAGGCACTCTAATCGCCGCCGGTGACAGCCACCGAATGCGCTGGTCAGCGCGGGGTGTCCGGAGCGCGATCGCGCTGCGAAGTGCGCCCGGACACGACGAACGGGCCGACGATCCCCCCGAGGATCGCCGGCCCGTGGTCGGTCAGTGGATCAGCCGCGGTAGGCCAGCCACTGGTTCTGCATCCGGGTCGTCTGGCCCGGGGTGAAGCTGTTCATGCAGCTGTCGTCGGTGTAGTCCATGAAGTTGGTCACCGGGTCGACGCCGGGCTGCGCGGTGCAGGAGTCCTGGCCGATCGGGCAGCCGAAGGCCGGCTGCGCCTCGGCGGCGGTGTCGCTGACGTAGTCACCGTTGCCCGAGCAGCCGCCCTGGAAGGTGTGGTAGAGCCCGAGCCAGTGACCGATCTCGTGGGTGGCGGTGTCGCCCTCGTTGTACGGCGCCGCCGATCCGCCGGGGACCGACTCGTCGAGCATGACCACACCGTCCATCGCGCTGGCCTTCTTGGTCGGGAAGGTCGCCCAGCCGAGCAGACCGCCACCGAGGTTCGCGGTGTAGAGATTGAGGTCGCGCATCGTGCCCTTGTGCAGCGCGGTCTTCATCTGCTTCTCGGCGGTGGTGCCGTCGGTGATGCCGTTGTACCAGGACGGGTTGTTCGTGGTGTCGGTCCCGACCACCTTGAACGAGAAGCCGGAGGCGCCGTACGCGGCGTTCAGGACGCTGATCTGGTTGTTGATCTTGGCGGTCGACACCGCGCCCTTCGCGCCGTCGGTGATGACGTGGAAGTAGACGTTGATGGTGACCGGCGAGAACGCCGTGGTGCCCGGCTTCTTGGCCAGCTTCCCGTTCTTGCCGACCGCCAGACCCTTGTTCGCGGCAGCCGCGGTGAAGGCCTTCTCCTGCGCCTTCTGCTGGGCGACGGTGAGCTCGTTCGGGTCGTGCTTGCCCGAGTCGTGGCGGACGCGGGCGTTCGCGGCCCCCGCGGTGTCGGTGGCGGAGCACGCGGTGGTGAGCGCACCGGCATTGCCGACCGCGCTCGGACCGCCGAACGCCGGCGGGGCGGCGGCGTACGACGTGGCGGCGGCGACGGCGACCAGGGCCGCGAGGGAGAGACGACGAGTCATGAAGAAACGCCTTTCGGGGGAAATGTGACGGCCGCACCGGGGTGATGCGGTGCGGCCGAAACTAGGTCCCGCGGCGTCGGTGTGGGGTCAGGAGGAGGAAATCTTTACCGAGTCCTGAACCGGACGCAGCGCGGCAGGCGGACGACGTCAGTTGTCGTCGTCGCCACCGCCGTGCTGCATGGTTTCGTAGATCTCCTTGCAGGTCGGGCAGACCGGGAACTTCTGCGGGTCGCGACCCGGCACCCACACCTTTCCGCACAGCGCGGTGACCGGCTCGCCGGACAGCGCGCTCTCCATGATCTTGTTCTTCTCGACGTAGTGGGAGAAGCGCTCGTGGTCGCCCGGCTCCTGGATCTGGGGGACGACCTCCTCCCGCTCCAGCACTCCGGTGGAGGTGGTCGGGCCGCTCGGCTCGGAGAGGCGTTCGCGCTCGTCAGGTCCAGTGGTGCTCATGTCCTCAGTCTAGGTCGGGCTTTGCCACAATGGCGGACCATGGGGGAACAGCCGCGCTCGGGAACGACCTTCGGCCCGTACCGGCTGCACCGGCTCATCGGCCGTGGCGGCATGGGCGAGGTCTACGAAGCACGCGACCAACGCCGCGAACGTACGGTCGCCCTCAAGCTGCTCCCGTCCGCGCTCGCGGACGACCCGAACTACCGCACCCGGTTCGACCGTGAGGCCCGGCTCGCGGGCATGCTGGGCGACCCCCACGTCATCCCGATCCACGACTTCGGCGAGATCGACGGGATCCTCTACATCGACATGCGGCTGGTCCGCGGGGAGGACCTGAGCGAGGTCCTGCGCCGCGAGGGTCGGCTCTCGCCCCGGCGGGCCGTCGACCACGTACGCCAGGTGGCCGGAGCGCTTGACGAGGCCCATCGCAGCGGCCTGGTCCACCGCGACGTGAAGCCGGCGAACATCATGGTCACCGACGACGGCTTCACCTACCTCGCCGATTTCGGCATCGCCACGCGCGACACCGACGACCGGATCACCGACGACGGCAATGCGGTCGGGTCGTTCGCGTACATGGCGCCCGAGCGGTTCGAGGGCCACCGGGCCACGCCCCGCTCCGACGTCTACAGCCTCGCCGCCACCTTCCACGAACTGGTCACCGGCAAGCCTCCCTTCCCGGGTCGCTCGGTGAGCGAACTGATCCGCGCCCACTTGTTCGTGGAGCCGGCCAGCGTGGCGGCGTACGAGGTCGACGAGGCGTACGACGAACCGCTGCAGCGAGCCCTCGCCAAGGATCCGGCACAGCGGTACCGCACCGCCGGCGACTTCGTCGCGGCGCTGGAGTCGGCGCTCGACGCAGCAGGGGAAGCGGCCCGGAAGGACCGTCGTACGGCGAACGTGGTGGCCCGGGCGACGACGCCACACCGGCCGGCCAGGAAGCCCCAACGGGCGGACGATCGTCCGCGCCGGGGCGGCCGGTCCGCGAAAGCACTGCCGGCCACGATCCTGGCGATCGCCC
>JASLFY010000334.1 GCA_030150425.1 Yimella sp.
AGCGGCTGGCCCTTCTCGTAGCGGCGCAGGATCGGCGGGCGGGGCAGCCCGAGCTTGCCGGCGACGGTCTTGCCGACGCCGTTGTTGACGAGGGTGGAGTAGGTGTCGGTCACTTCGTTGCCTCCAGGATCGCGACGACGCCCTGGCCGCCGGCCGCACAGATGGAAATGAGTCCGCGAGCGCCGTTGCCCTTCTCGTGCAACATCTTCGCCAGCGCCGCGGTGATCCGGCCACCGGTGGCGGAGAACGGGTGGCCCGCGGCCAACGACGAGCCGTTGACGTTGAGCTTGCTGCGGTCGATCGAGCCGAGCGGCGCGTCGAGACCGAGCTTCTCCTTGCAGAATTCCGCCGACTCCATCGCGGCCAGGTGGCAGAGCACCGTCGAGGCGAACGCCTCGTGGATCTCGTAGTAGTCGAAGTCCTGCAGGGTGAGGTTGTTGCGCTGCAGCAGGCGGGCGATCGCGTACGGCGGGGCCATCAGCAGACCCTCGGCGCCGTGGACGTAGTCGACCGCGGCGGTCTCGGCGTCGACGAAACGAGCCAGCGGGGTCAGGTTGTGCGCGGCGGCCCAGTCGGCCGAGCCGAGCAGCACCGCGGAGGCGCCGTCGGTCAGCGGGGTCGAGTTGCCCGCGGTCATCGTGGCGCCCTCGCCCTTGCCGAAGACCGGCTTCAGTTTCGCCAGCTTCTCGATGCTGGAGTCCGGACGCATGTTCTGGTCCTTGGTCAGGCCCAGGTACGGCGTCACCAGGTCGTCGAAGAAGCCGCGGTCGTAGGCGGCGGCGAGGTTCTGGTGGCTCTTGACGGTCAGCTCGTCCTGCGCCTCGCGGGTGATGCCCCACTCGGCGGCGGTGATGGCCATGTGGTCACCCATCGCCAGGCCGGTGCGCGGCTCGGCGTTGCGCGGCTGCTCCGGCGCGAGCTGGTTCGGGCGGATCTTCGTCAACGCCTGCAGTCGCTGCTGCGGGGTCTTGGCGTAGTTCAGCTTCATCAGCGTCTTGCGCAGGTTGTCGTTCACCGCCAGCGGAGCGTCCGAGGTGGTGTCGGTGCCACCGGCGATGCCGGAGTCGATCTGGCCGAGCGCGATCTTGTTCGCGACCTGGACGACCGCCTGCAGGCCGGTGCCGCAGGCCTGCTGCACGTCGTACGCCGGGGTCGTCGGGTCGAGGTGCGAGCCGAGGACGCACTCGCGGGTCAGGTTGAAGTCACGGCTGTGCTTGATGACCGCACCGGCCGCGACCTCGCCGAGGCGCTCGCCGCCGAGGCCGAAACGGGACACCAGACCGTCGATGACGGCGGTCAGCATGTCCTGGTTGGAGGCCTTGAGGTACTTGCCGCCGGAACGGGCGAACGGAATGCGGTTTCCACCGAGGACGTGGACGTCACGCAGTGTCATAGGGGGTTTCTCCCGTGATTCGAGGGGTCGGGCGACGCACTTCTGCAGTCGCAAACATTTACCGATACCGACAGTAGCAGGTACGTCGAGTTTCGGATACTGTTCGACTCATCATGAGTGCCGACAACGAACCCCGGGTCGACGGACGCGACGCCCGCTGGACCCAGCATCGCGCGGATCGCCGCCGCCAACTGGTGGAAGCGGCGATTCGTGCCGTACGTCAGCACGGCGCCACGGTCGGCATGGACGAGATCGCGACCGTCGCCGGCACCAGCAAGACCGTCATCTACCGCCACTTCGGCGACCGGCTCGGTCTCTACCTCGCGGTCTGCGAGGCCGTCGACGGGCTGATCCTGAAGGACTTCGACAAGGCGCTGACCAGCGGCAGCACCGGCGACCCGCTCGCCGGCGACCCGCGCGAGGTCCTGGTCGCGGTGATCGACAGCTACCTCTCGCTCGTCGAGAACG
Organism: Yimella sp.; assembly: GCA_030150425.1. Taxonomy (GTDB): domain Bacteria; phylum Actinomycetota; class Actinomycetes; order Actinomycetales; family Dermatophilaceae; genus Yimella. Next base: position 1,862 of record JASLFY010000334.1, read on the forward strand.
ACCCGGAGCTCTACCGCTTCGTCGTACGCCGTCCGCTGGTCGACCTGCCGCCGGAGTCCGATCCGGTGGCCGGCCTGACCGACGTGATCGCCGGGCGCCTGACCGACATCTTCGAGATCGCGCTCACCGCCGACGGCCGCGACGTCGCACCGGCCCGCACCTGGGGCCACGCCCTGGTCGGCTACGTCCGCGAGGCCGCGGACCGCTGGCTGTCCGAGTCCCCGCGCCTGCCGCGCGCACAGGTCGTCGACCACCTCGCCGAGTTCGCCTCGATCGGACTGAGCGGAGTGCTCGGCCTCGGCCACACCACCACCTCCCCCGACGCGTCCACCGAACGGAGTACGTCATGACCGACACGACCGACCTCACCACCGAACTGCGCCGCACCCTCGACGGCCCGTGGCACGACCTGCGCGAGGACTTCCGCGCGCAGCTGGCCGACGGCCGCGTCGAGCCGACCGACCTGCTCGGCACTCCCGGCGAATCCGTTGCGGTGCAACGGGATCGGGTGACGAGTCAGCTGACGAAGCTCGCCGCGAGCGGACACGGCCGGGTCGGCTTCCCGCAGCAGTACGGCGGGACGTACGACTACGGCTCGTCGGTCGCGTTGTTCGAGATGCAGGGCTACGGCGACCTGTCGCTGCTGGTGAAGCTCGGCGTGCAGTTCGGCCTGTTCGGCGGCGCGGTCGCCCGCCTCGGCACCGAGCGGCACCACGCGAAGTACCTGCCCGGGATCATGTCCGGCGAGATCCTCGGCTCGTTCGGGATGACCGAGATCGGCCACGGCAGCAACGTCCAGGCGCTCGAGACGACCATCACGTACGACCACTCCACCCGCGAGCTGGTCGTCGACACCCCGACCCCGTCGGCCACCAAGACCTACATCGGCAACGCCGCCAAGGACGCCCGGATGGCCGTCGTCTTCGGTCGCCTGATCACGACCGAGGGCGACCAGGGCGTCCACGCCGTGCTGATGGACGTACGGGATGACGCGGGCAACCCGCTGCCGGGTGTGACGATCGAGGACAACGGGGTCAAGGGCGGTCTGCCCGGTGTCGACAACGGCACCTTCGCCTTCTCCGGCGTACGGATCCCGCGGGACGCGCTGCTGAACAAGTTCGCCGACATCGACGACGACGGCCGCTACGTGTCCGAGATCGCCGGGGAGAACGCACGCTTCTTCACCACCATCGGCACCCTCGTGCGCGGCCGCATCTGCGTCGGTGGCGGCGCGGTCAGCGCGGCCCGCAAGGGCCTGGCGATCGCGGTCCGGTACGGCGAGCGCCGCCGGCAGTTCGACGCGCCGGGCCAGGCGCAGGAGACGGTGATCCTGGATTACCGGGCCCACCAGCGCAAGCTGCTCCCCCGCCTGGCGAAGGCGTACGCCCTGCAGTTCGCGCAGAACGCACTCACCGAGACGCTCCAGGAACTGCACGGCACCCCGCTGCCGGACGGCCAGCAGCACCCGCAGGAGGCGATCCGCGAGTTGGAGAGCCGGGCCGCCGGGTTGAAGGCAGTCTCGACCGAGTTCGCGGTGCAGACCCTGCAGGTCTGCCGCGAGGCGTGCGGCGGCGCCGGCTTCATCGCCGAGAACCAGTTGACCCAGGCGCGCGCCGACGTCGACGTGTTCGCCACCTTCGAGGGCGACAACACGGTGCTGCTGCAGCTGGTCGCCAAAGGCCTCCTGACCGAGTACAAGGAGATGTTCGGCGACCTGGCGATGGCCGAGCTGGCCGGGCTGGTCACCAAGCAGGTGGCCGAGGGCCTGGTCGAGCGGACCACCGGGCGAGCCACCCTGCAGCGGTTGCGCGACGTCGCCAAGGGCCGCGACGACGAGTCCGCGATGGACGACGGTGGCTGGCAGTTGTCGATGTTCGAGCAGCGCGCCGACCACGCCCTGGAGACGGTCGGCAAGCGGCTGCGCAAGGCGACCAAGGACAACGGGTTCGAGTTGTTCAACGCCGCGCAGGACCACGTGTTGTTCGCAGCGCGGGCACACATCGACCGTTGCATCCTCGAGGCTGCGCTCGAGGCGCAGGCCGACATGGCCGACGGCGAGGCGAAGGACCTGATGGGCAAGGTCGTCAGCCTGTACGCCCTCAGCTCGATCGAGGACGACAAGGCGTGGTTCCTGGAGCACGGCCGGCTGAACACGACCCGGTCCCGCCTGGTCACCGCGACGGTCAACTCGTTGTGTGCGCAGCTGCGCCCGCAGGCGAGCACCCTCGTCGACGCGATCGGCATTCCGGAGCAGCTGATCACCGCCCCGATCGCCACCGGTCAGCGGTCGACCAGCAACGCCTGACTACGGCTGTCGTGTGGAGAGTCCGAGGGCGGTGAGGGCGGCCCCGATCAGCACCGCACCGACGCACCACCACAGCGCGCCGGCGTACGCCCGGGCCACGGCCTCGGGGTCGCGGTAGGCGGCGCCGGCCAGCCCGACGACCGTCGGCAGCGCCGCGACGGCGACGAGACCGGCCGTACGGGAGATGGCGTTGTTGATCCCGCTGGCCACGCCGGAGCGGTTGTCCGGGACCGCCGCCAGGACGGTTCCGGTCAGCGGCGCGACCAGCATCGACAGTCCGAAGCCCTGCAGCAGCACGCCGGGCAGGATGTGGACGACGTACGAGGGGTGCTCGGGTGCGAGCGCCAGCCAGGTCAGCCCGGCCGCCAGGACCAGCATCCCGGTGACCATCGGCAGGCGTGCGCCATGGCGGGTGGCGAAGCCGCCGAACCAGGACGCCAGCAACAGCATCACGATCGAGACCGGCACCGTGGCGGCGCCCGCCGCCAGCGGCGACCAACCGGCGCTGACCTGCAGGAAGATCGCGAGGAAGAGCATGCTGCCGGCGAGCGCGGCGTAGACGAACAGCGTGACCACGTTGATCACGGTGAACGCGCGGCGACGGAACAGGCCGGGCGGCACCATCGGGTGGTCGGACCGCAGTTCGGCCAGCACGAAAGCGCCCGCGGCGACCACGCCGACGACGGCCGCGACGATCCCGGAGGTCGTGGCGCCGACGGTCAGGGCCCAGGTCAGCGCGGCGAGCGTCAGCGGGGTGAGCACCAGAGCCGGCAGGTCGAACCGGCGCGCGGCGTCGGGGTCGGCGGTCTCCGGCGCCGGGCGCAGCAGCCAGAGGACCAGCAACGCGATCGGCAGGTTGATCCAGAAGGCGATCCGCCAGTCGATGCCGACCAACCAGCCACCCAGCACCGGTCCACCGGCGGTCGCGATACCCAGCGTTCCGGTCCAGGCGCCGATCGCCTTCATCCGGTCGTCGGGGTGGAAGGAGGCCTGCAGCATGGCCAGGCTGCCCGGGGTCAGCAGCGCGGCCGCGACTCCCTGCACCGCGCGGGCGGCGATCAGCAGCCCGATGGTCGGGGCCATCGCCACCAAAACCGAGGCGACCGCGAAACCGGCTGTGCCCCAGGCGAACACGCGCTTGCGGCCGAAACGGTCGCCGAGCGATCCGCCGACGATGATGAGCGCGGCGAGGGTGAGCGTGTAGGCGTTGATGACCCACTGCAGGCCGGCAAGTTCGGCGCCGAGGTCGGCCCCGATGCGCGGTAGCGCGACGTTGGCGACGGTGCCGTCGAGGAAGACCAGACCGGAACCGGTGACCGCCGTCGCCAGCAGCCGTCGGCCCGCCGGTTCGGACAGGCGCAGTCCGCCGGGTTCACTCACGGCTCCACCGTACGGTCCACCCAGTCGGTCCCGGCCGGGACCAGCCGGCCGCTTCCGGCGGTGACCTCGGCGACGACCGGGGTCAGGTCGGCCTCGGCGCCGGCGAGGTGCAGCACCGCACGGTCGAGGTAGTCGACGCCCAGCACCGCGAGGTTGCGCGCCCGCAGGTCGGCCTCGACCTTCCCGGCGTCGGCGTGGTCGACCGCGAGGTCGAAGAGTTCCTGCTCCG
>JASLFY010000191.1 GCA_030150425.1 Yimella sp.
GTCGCGCTGGGCCAAGAGCCACGCGATCGCCAACTGCGACAGGCTCGCACCCTTTTGACTGGCGACCTGGGTCAGCTGGTCGACGATCGCGACGTTGGCGTCGTAGTTCTCCGGTGCCCACCACCCGATGCGCTGGCGGAAGTCGTCGGCGGCATAGGCGCTGCGCGGTTGAACTGCCCCGGACAGGAATCCCCGCGCCAGTGGCGAATAGGCGACCACCCCGATGCCGAGTTCCTCGACGACGGGCAGTAGTGACTCCGACTCGCGCGCGAAGATCGAGTACTCGGTCTGCAGCACCGAGATCGGCTGGACGGCGTGCGCCTTGCGGATGCTTTCGGCGTTGGTGTTGGACAGCCCGAGGTACTTCACCTTGCCGGCCTCGACGTACTCCTTCATCACTCCGACGACCTCCTCGACAGGAACGGCCGGGTCGTGGACGTGCTGGTACAGCAGATCGATCGAGTCGACCTGCAGGTTCTGCAGGCTGGCGTCGACAACCTCCCGGATGTGCTCGGGGCGGGAGTTGGGTGCGAAGGCGGGCGTGAAGCCGAACTTTGTGGCGATCGTGACCTGGTCACGGATCGGGGCCAATGCCGTGCCGAGAAGCTTCTCGCCGACACCCCATCCGTACATCTCTGCGGTGTCGAAGTGAGTCACTCCGAGTTCGTGTGCCCGACGGATCGCGCCGATCGACCCGGTGTCATCGGTCGGGCCGTAGCCAGTCGCGGTGCCCATCGCGCCGTACCCGATCGCGCTGACGGCCAAGCCTTGCTTCCCGAGGCTGCGCTGCTGCATCTTCATTCTCCTAGGTCAGTCCATACCAAACGGTTCGGTTTGATCTTAGGCGTCCCGAAGTGATTTCCAAACCAGACGGTATGGTTCGTATCCTCGACTCATGTCAGGAGCAGACTCGACCCGTGACCGGATCGTCGCCGCAGCGACGGCCGAGTTCGCCCTGCACGGCATCGCTGGGGCCCGGGTCGAACGGATCGCCAAGGCTGCTCGCACCAGCAAGGAGCGTGTCTACGCCCACTTCGGTAGCAAGGACGAGCTCTACCGGTTCATCGCCGGGCGCGAGCTCATGGCCATGTCCGAGGCTGTGCCGATGGATCCGACAGACCTGCCGGGCTATGCCGTCCGCGTCCACGATCACGTCACACAACACCCAGAACGGCTTCGACTGATGAAGTGGGGCCAACTGGAACTCGCTCCAGACCCTGCCAGCGTCGATGACCCCTTCGACGCCGTCGTTGCCAAGAAGATCGAGCAACTGCGTCAGGCTCAGGCCGACGGCGTCCTGGATGCCAGTTGGGATCCGACCGACATCCTCGTCTTCGTCAGTCAACTGGCGACGTCGACCGTCGACCCGGACCGCTCGATCGACAGCAAGCAGCGCACCGCCTTCCTAGCTGCGCGCCGCGACGCCATCAAGCAAGCCGTTCAGCGGCTCTTTCCGGCCCGCACCACCTGACATCCAGCAAGGGATCGCTACACCGTCAACTGTGATGAGCCGTTGTTCCGCCCGGCGGATGGTCAGGTGGTGCCGGTCGGCAGCCGGTGGCTGCGCCGCAGACGGCGTTTGGTGAGCGTCTCCGGGCGGCGCAACCTGCCCGGCAGTGAACCGAGGGTGACCCCGGAGGCGATGGACAGTCCGACCAGCACCGCGCCGAAGAGCGTGGAACCGCCGCGGGTCGGGTCGGTCTTGTGGGCGACCAGTTCGAAGACGCCGCGGTAGACCAACAGGCCGGGCAGCAAAGGCACGATCGCCGAGGTGGCCAGGGCCAGCGACGGGACCCGTTGGCGGATGCCGAACAGGGTGGCCAGGGCGCCGATCACCAGCGCCGCGAACATCGCCGCCCACTGCGCCGAGACCAGGCGGTCGGTCAGCGTCGCGTTCACCAGCCAGGCGAGCATCGACACGGCCGTGGCGATCACGACGGTGCGCGGTCCGGCGTACGCCGAGACGGCGAACGAGAAGGTGATCGCACCGGCACAGAGGATCCCGACCACCGGGTTGGTGGAGAACTGCAGGCTGGGGCTGATGTCGAGTTCGACCCCGAGCCGCTCGGACAGGGCGAGCACCCCCAGCACCCCGGCGACGATGCCGCCGGACAACAGCAACACCTCGAAGGTGCGCCCGGCCGCGGTGATGTAGAAGCCGTCGATGGTGTCCTGGGCGGCACCGACCGCGGCGAGGCCGGCGAGCAGCACGACGACGCCGGAGGCGACGACCACCGACGGTTTCATCTCCTTGAAGGCGGCGATACCGAGGTTGTTGGCGAGCAAATTGATCACGACGGCCGCCACGGTCGGCAGCGCGGCACCGGCCGCCTGGGCGAAGAAGGCCGGGACGTTGAGCCGGCTCAGCGTGCGGACCAGCGCCTGTACCCCGGTGGTCGTCACCGCCGACAGCAGGATGAGCGGCCACTCGCCGGCCAGCAGGGCCGCGATCGCGGCGCCCATCACCGCGGATGCCAGCAGCAGCACCCCGCGCGAGTAGGGGTGCGGGCTGTCGATGATCGAGTCGAGGCGTTCGTGGGCCGAGCCGAGTTCGAGCGCCCCGGTCTCGGCGTCACGGACCAACCGCTGCAGTTGTTCGAGGCGGGTGAAGTCCTGCTGCAGCACGGCCGCGATGCGCATCACGGTGATGGGGTCGCGCAGCACCCCGCGGTGGTGGGAGATGGTGATCGACGAATAGGTGATGTCGACGTGCAGCGAGCGGACGCCGTACGCGTGGGAGAGGCGCAGCACCGCGGCGGTGACGTCGGCGGCGGAGGCGCCGGTCGACAGCATGGCCTCGCCGACGCGCAGACCGAGGTCGATGACCAGGCGGACGAGGCTGTCCTCGGGGCCGCCTTCCTGGCCGCGCAGGCCGATCGGCACGGTCGGGCGGCCGCCGGCGATGGCGCGTCGGGCGCGGGTCGAGAACTGACGCTGGTGTTGCGGGTTGATCGGCATCGGGCGGCGCCCGTCGGGCACGGGGAACTGCTGGTCGGTCACGACGGCAACTCTGCCACCGGGCGCTGAGACGGCAATGAGGGGCACACCGACGGTGGATAGATTGCCGGGATGACCGACGCCTACTTCACCGGGCTGCTGACCGGCCTCGGCCTCATCGTGGCGATCGGGGCGCAGAACGCGTTCGTGCTGCGCCAGGGCGTGCACCGCGAACACGTCGGTCTGGTGGTGCTCATCTGCGCGCTCAGCGACGCCCTGCTGATCACGCTCGGCGTCGCCGGTGTCGGTGCTGTCGTGGCGAGTCATCCGACGGTGCTGACGGTCCTGAAGTGGTTGGGAGCGGCGTACCTCGTGTGGTTCGCGATCGGCTCGTTCCGCTCCGCGCTGCACCCGGAGGGGCTGGTCGCCGGCGGTGAACGTACGAAGGTGGCCGCGAGATCCGTCGCCGTGACGGCGTTGGCGCTGACCTACCTGAACCCGCACGTCTACCTCGACACCGTGCTGATGGTCGGCAACCTGGCCAACCAGCACGGCTCGGTGGGGCGGTGGTGGTTCGCGATCGGGGCGGTGTCGGGCAGCGTCGTCTGGTTCAGCGGGCTCGGATTCGGGGCGCGGGCGCTCGCGCCGCTGATGGCTCGGCCGACGGTGTGGCGCGTGCTCGACGTGGTCATCGGGCTGACCATGCTGCTGGTTGCGGGGTTGTTGCTGTTCGGCTGACGCTCCGCAGCCCCCGGATGGCAGTGTGGCGTCGCGCGGCCAGCGGGTAGCATTTCCACCCGGCCCACGTGGCCGTTGCCGGTGTAGCTCAGTTGGTAGAGCGCCTCACTTGTAATGAGGATGTCGCGGGTTCGACTCCTGTCTCCGGCTCTCTGAACTGCGGAAACGTTCCGCACAGGTCACGCGATATGCGCGACTCACGTTTTATCTCACTTTTTTTGCCAGCGACCTGACCAAACGGGGTCATCAGAGCAGCGCCGCCAAGTCGGCCTTGTCACCCAAGAGGTCGCGGCCCAGGTAGACAGAAGCCGTCATGCTCGCGTCCTTGTGGCCCAGTTGGTCGGCAACGCGGTTCACCGGGATGCCAGCCGCGTGCAACCGGGTGGCGACCGTCCGGCGGAACGTGTGCGGGCTGGCCCAGTCACAACCAGCAGAGCGCAGGACAGCGGCGACAGCGGAAGCGCAGTTGCTCTGGTCCCAAGGCCGGTTGCGGTCATCGACGGCAGGGCTCGGGAAGATCAGGCCATCAGTGCCG
>JASLFY010000354.1 GCA_030150425.1 Yimella sp.
AAAGCTACTTCTTGTCGCCGGGCTTGGCGGAGGCGGCCTTGCCGAACCTCTTCTCGAACCTCGCGACGCGACCACCGGTGTCGAGGATCTTCTGCTTGCCGGTGTAGAAGGGGTGGCAGTTGGAGCAGACCTCGACGCTGATCTTGCCGGACTCGGCGGTGCTGCGGGTCGTGAACGTGTTGCCGCACGTGCAGGAGACGACGGTCTCCTGGTAGTTCGGGTGAAGGTTCTTCTTCACGGGTATCTCCTCGGTGTTGGGCTGTTCCCGGGTCGCAACGACGGATTCGATGCGTGAACCGGGGCCGACGGTCCAGTCTGCCAGAGCAGTGGACGTCCTTCCAAACCGTGGGCCCACGCCGAATATTCCGGCCTTCACCCGGGACCGCCGCCGACACGTATCGGCGACCTCAGCTTCTTGACCTTCCCTTTAACCACCGGGGCGCCCGCCGGTGACAGCGTGAACCGATCTGTCCGGCGACTGCAAGGAACCTCCGATGACCGATTCGCGTGCCGGCCACGTCTCCCGACGGGCCTTCCTGCTCACCGCTCTGGCCGGTTCCACCGCCGTCGTCGCCCCGGCGGCGCTCGCGGTCGACCGTGCCGGAATCTTCCGCCAGGCCGGCGCCAAGTACGCCGTCCCACCCGCCCTGCTGGCCGCCATCAGCTACGGCCAGTCCCGCTGGACCGACCACGGCGCGGCCCCCAGCCGCAGCCTCGGCTACGGCCCGATGAACCTGATCGACGGCGAGGCGGTCGCCGCCCAGCGCGCCGCCGAGGGCCGCGAGGCCGTACGCACCATCGACACCCTCGGTGAGGCCGCGGCCGCCGCCTCGGTGTCCCCCGCCGCGTTGCGCAGCAACGCCGCCGAGAACGTACGAGGTGCCGCGGCGCTGCTGGCGAAGGTGCAGCGCTCACTGGGTGGCCCGGTCGGCGTCGATTCCGACCCGGCCGACTGGTACGAAGCGGTCAGTGCGGTCAGTGGCTTCGCCGCCCCCGCCGCCCAGTTGCAGTTCGCCGACGACGTGCTGGCCGACCTGCGCTCCGGCCTGTCGGTGACCGACGACGGCACCCAGTTCAGCGTCGCTCCGCGGCAGGTCGGGTCCGGTCGCGGCCGCGACCGGTTGCTGCGCCGGGTGCAGGACTCGACCAAGGCCCGCCCCCAGTTGCCGCCCGGTCTCGGTGTGGAGTCGGTGCCGGCGCCGTACGAGCAGTACGGCCCGGGCGCGGGCGACTACGGCAACTTCGACCTCGCCCGCCGTCCGGTCTCGCCGCGACTGACGCACCTGGTCATCCACGACACCGAGTGCAGCTACGACACCGCGCTCGACCTCGTGCAGGACCCGACGTACCTCGCCTGGAACTACACGATCCGTTCCGCGGACGGCCACATCGCCCAGCACCTCGACCCGAAGGACGTCGGCTGGCACGCCGGCAACTGGTGGTTCAACGCCCACTCGATGGGTGTCGAGCACGAGGGCTACGCGCCGGAGGGCTACACCTGGTTCTCCGAGTCGATGTACCGCCGCAGCGCCAAGCTGGTCTCGACGCTCGCCCGCACCTACGGGATCCCGCTGGACCGCGGCCACATCATCGGCCACGACCAGGTGCCCGGTGTCACGACCGCGAACATCGCCGGGATGCACTGGGATCCGGGCCCGTACTGGGACTGGGAGCACTACTTCGAGCTGCTCGGTGCACCGCTGGTCGCCGGCACGTCCGCGCGCCGGCCCCAGGTCGGTGACGTCGTACGCATCCTGCCGGGCTACTCCGGCAACGTGCAGCCGATCGCCGGCGACGGAACGCGCGCGACCAACTTCGTGCCGCTGCACTCCTCCCCGACCGACGACTCGCCGCTGGCGACCGACCCCGGCATCAAGTCGTCGCCGTCGACGACCGACGTCGCCGACGTGGGCGGCCGTGCCGCAGCCGGCACCGACTACGTCGTCGCGGAGATCCGCGGTGACTGGACCGCGGTCTGGTACCTCGGCGCGCTCGCCTGGTTCCGCAACCCGGCCGCGAAGCCGACCGCGCGGGTCGTCGTGAAGGGCCGCAAGGTCACCACGAAGACGCAGGCGCAGACCTTCGGTCGCGCCTACCCGGAGGCGGCGGCGTACGCCAATCCCGCTGACGTGCAGCCGATCTCGCCGCTGCTGTACTCCCTCGCCCCGGGACAGTCGTACGCCCTGTTGGACGACACGCTGCCCGCGGACTACTACCGCGCGAAGACGTTCTCCGCGGACACCCCCGGCGACCACGTCAACATCGTCGGCACGACGAAGTACTTGTTGGTCGGCCTCGGCCACCGGGTCGGGTTCGTGCTGGCCGACGAGGTCACCGTCAGCTGACCGACCGCTCACACGAAGAACGGCCCCCGACCAGATGGTCGGGGGCCGTTCTCTCAGCCGAGCTCGCGAAGCGACTCAGTCCTCGTCGTCGAGCTTGATCGAGGAGGTCTGCTGCACCTGCATCAGGAACTCGACGTTGCTCTTGGTCTTCTTCAACCGGTCGAGCAGCAACTCGATGCCCTGCTGCGAGTCGAGGGCGGCGAGCACCCGACGCAGCTTCCACATGATCTTCAGCTCGTCGGCGCCGAGCAGGATCTCCTCGCGGCGGGTGCCGGAGTTGTTCACGTCGACGGCCGGGAAGATGCGGCGGTTGGCCAGCTGCCGGTCGAGCTTGAGCTCCATGTTTCCGGTGCCCTTGAACTCCTCGAAAATGACCTCGTCCATCTTCGAACCGGTCTCGACCAGGGCCGTGGCAAGGATGGTCAGCGAGCCACCGTTCTCGATGTTGCGCGCCGCACCGAAGAACTTCTTCGGCGGGTAGAGCGCGGCGGAGTCGACACCACCGGACATGATGCGGCCGGAGGCCGGCGCCGCGAGGTTGTACGCGCGGCCCAGCTTGGTGATCGAGTCCAGCAGCACGACGACGTCGTGGCCCTGCTCGACCAGGCGCTTGGCCCGCTC
>JASLFY010000376.1 GCA_030150425.1 Yimella sp.
CGATCCGTCGCCAGCCGCAGCGAGCAGTGCGCCGAGATCCCGATCCCGCCGCCGAGCACGAACCCGTCCTGGAAGGCGACGACCGGCTTGGGGAAGTGGGCCAGGCGGGCGTTCATCGCGTACTCCGAGGCGAAGAAGTCCTGGCCGTCGGCGCCCTCGGCGACGGCCCGGCGTACGGCCACCACGTCGCCACCCGCACACAACCCGCGCTCGCCCGCACCCTCGATCGAGACCACCGCGACCGCCTCGTCGCCGGCCCACTGCTGCAGCTGGTCGTCGACCGCCCGCACCATGTCCAGCGTCAGCGCGTTGAGCGCCGTCGGCCGGTTCAGCACGATCCGCCCGAGCGCGCCCTCGACGGTGAACAGCACCTCGTCAGTCATGGGCGCCACTCTCCCAGACGTACGGAGAGCGGGTACGACACACTGGACCTCGTGACGAAGCCACTGGTCATCGCCCACCGCGGCTCCAGCGAGCAGCACCCCGAACACACGCTCGCCGCGTACGAGCAGGCGGTCGTCGACGGCGCCGACGGCGTCGAGTGCGACGTACGCCTGAGTGCCGACGGCGAACTGGTCTGCGTGCACGACCGGTCGTTGGAGCGCACCAGCAACGGCAAGGGCCTGGTGTCGGTGCTGACGCTGGCCGAGATGCAGGCGTACGACTGGGGTTCGTGGAAGGGCGACGGCCACACGGCGTCGGTGCTGACGCTGCGCGAACTGATCGAGCTGCTGTTGGCGGCCCCGCGCAAACTCCAACTGGTGGTGGAGACCAAGCACCCCGCGAAGGCCGCGGCCCAGATCGAGAAGTCGCTGGCGAAACTCCTGGCCGACTACGACCTGCTCGACCCGGCGACGGCACCGCTGCAGGTGCGGCTGATGTCGTTCTCCAGCCTCGCGGTCGCCCGGTTCATCAAGCTCGCCCCGCAGCTGGAACGGGTGCAGCTGATCGAGGCCGTGCAGCTGCCGCGGTTCCGCGCCGGGCTGCAGCAGGGTGTCGACATCGCCGGCCCGGGCATCGGCATTCTGCGCCGCGACAAGGCGTTCGTCCGCCGCCACCACGACAAGGGCCACCGGGTCCACGTCTGGACGGTCGACAGCCCGGAGGACATCGACCTGTGCCTCGAGCTGGGCGTCGACGCGATCATCTCCAACCGCCCCGCCGCGGTGCTGGAGCGGATCGGCTGACCCGCATGGCAGGATCGCCCCCATGACCGAATCCGCGAACGAAACCTGGGTGCGCACCGTACGCCTGGCCTTCCTGACCGATTCCGTCCCGGAGATCCGCCGCGCGCTGCGCGAGGACCTCGCGGAGTCGACCGTGCCGGCGCAGGTCGTCGAGGAGACGGAGACGGTCGTCTCCGAGCTGGTCGCCAACGCGATCCTGCACGGCCGCCCGCTGCCCGACGGCACCATCCGGGTCCACTGGAAGGTGCGCCCGCCGCGGATCGAGATCGAGGTGTCCGACGGCGGCGGCGAGCGCGTGCCGCAACCCAAGCCGCGCACCCCGTGGGCGTCCAGCGGCCGCGGCCTGCGGATCGTCCGCTCCCTCGCCCACGAGTGGGGCGTCTCGGACGAGGACGGCCGTACGACGGTCTGGGCCGCGATGGGCGGCCCGTCCCGTCGGCGCGTCTGAACACACGAAAGTAGGCTGCACACCCATGGGTAAAGCTGCGCGCCGCAAGGCCGAACGCAAGGCCGGTCAGACCGGAGAGTCCAAGCCGAAGAAGGTCGCCCCGGCGCCGTACGTCGGTCGTCCGTTCGACGGTCTCCCGGACGAGACGCAGTGGGTCGCGCTGCGCGAACTGATCTCTGCCGCAACGGCTCCCGTAACCGTTCAGCTCGACGGTGAGTCCCACGACATCACCCTCGCGAGCGTGCTGCCGATGGCCTGGCCGGCGCTGAAGCGCGACGACGGCCAGGTGCTGGTCGCGCTGCAGTCCGGTGTCGGTTCCGGCGACGCCAGCCGCGACATCGCCGAGACGATCCGCGCCGCCGTCGCCCTCGAGCCGGGCATGCCGCTGGAGTCGGCGCCGAAGGCCACCGCCGACAGCCCGCGTCTGCAGGACATCGTCACCTCCTCCGCGCTCGACGTCACCATCCACGAGGGCTTCGACTTCTGGGTCGAGGGCCAGGAGCTCGACGCCGCCGGCCAGGAGTCGATGGCGCGCGCCAACGAGGCCGTCGCCCCGACGTACGCCCTGACCTCGGCCGACGCCGCGTTCTGGACCCAGATCGGCGAGCGCACCTACGTCCGGTGGGCGCTCGACGGTGACGAGGACGCCGCCACCGACGCGATCGCGCGGCTGCACGCCGCCGGCGAGTCGGGGCTGGGCGAGGGTCGCTTCCTGGGCGCCTTCCGGGCGTACGGCCTGCTCGTCCCGGTCTGGGAGGTCGCGGCCGACGCCGAGCCGCACGACCACGAGGCCGCCCTCGGTGAACTGCGCGCCCGCTTCGAGAAGGCGCTGGCTTCGGACGAGCCGCTGACCGCCGACGAGCGTCGCGCGCGGGCCGGAGTGGTGGGCCGCCAGATCACCCTGCGGTGATCGGCTGATGGTCGTCCGTCACGGTGCCGTCGCCATCGTCCCCGCGAAGGACGAGGCGGCCCGGATCGTCGCCACCATCGATGCCCTCACGGCGCTCCCGGAGGTGCTGACGGTCATCGTCGTCGACGACGGATCGACCGATGACACAGCGGAACTCGCGCGCGACGCGGGGGCGTACGCCACCCGTCACCCGCGCAACCGCGGCAAGGCGCGCGCCCTGGCGACCGGGGTCGACTACGCCCGGGAGCTCGGCTACGACCGCAACCCGCTGCTGTTCGCCGACGCCGATCTCGAGGAATCCGCGGCCGCGCTCGGCGCGCTGGTGACGCCGGTGCTCGCCGGCGAGGCC
>JASLFY010000010.1 GCA_030150425.1 Yimella sp.
GGTAACTCGTCCTGCGCGGGTGGGCGGGAAGCCGCGGACTAGGTTGGGCGCATGGACGCCATGCTTGAACTGGACCTGCAACGCCTGTGTCTGGACGCCCAGCGCAGCAGCCGTACCCCGGGCTTCGTCGCCGGCGTCGCCCGCCGCGGCGAGTCGGTGTGGGACACCGCGATCGGTCAGGCCGATCTGGACGACCCGGGCGTCCCGCTCGGCCCGGACACCCAGTTCCTGGTCGCGTCGAACACCAAGACGTTCACCGCGACGATGGTGCTGCAGCTGCGCGACGAGGGCCGGCTCGACCTGGACGACCGGATCGGCGACCACCTGACCGGCGTGGAGCACGGCGCGGTGACCGTACGGCAGTTGCTGATCCACGGCAGCGGGATGCAGCGCGAACCGGTCGGTGACGTCTGGGACACCCTGCAGTTCCCGGACCGCGCGGAACTGGTCACCGGCTGGAACGAGGCCGAGCGGATCGGCCGCCCGCACCACACCTGGCACTACAGCAACCTCGGCTTCGCCCTGCTCGGCGAACTCGTCGCCCGCCTCGACGGGCGCGAGTGGAGCGAGTCGCTGCAGCGCCGGCTGCTCGACCCGATCGGTCTCACCCGCAGCTCGCTGCGCCTGCAGGCGCCGCACACCGCGCAGTACTACGTCGCCCCGTTCACCGACGTCCCGGTGCGCGAACCGCTGATCGACAAGAAGGCGACCGCGTCGGCCGGCGCGCTGTGCAGCACGCTGCGCGACATGCTCACCTGGCACCAGTTCCTGATCGACCCCGACGAGAGCGTGCTGCGCAAGGACACCGTCGCGGAGATGCTCACCCCGCAGCTGCTGACCGGCGCCGGCTGGACCGAGGCGTGGGGTCTGGGCTTCTCGCTGATCCGCCACGAGGGCCGCACCTGGTTCGGCCACACCGGCGGCTTGCCCGGCGGCATCACCGGCTTCTACTCCCACCGCGACTCCGGCCTGAGCGTCGGCGTGCTGATGAACGCCACCAACGCGATCGAGCCCGACATGACCGCCGTACGGATGGGCAGCCTCGTCGCGGACCGTGAACCGGACCTGCCCGAGCCGTGGCGCCCCGGCACCGCCGCGCCGGCGGAGCTGTCCGAGCTGACCGGGCGCTGGTTCTCCGAGGGGTCGGGGTTCACCTTCGTCATCCGCGAGGGCGGGCTGCAGGCCCGGCTCGACCGGGCGCCGGCGACCGCGCCCTGGTCGACCTTCGAGCAGGTCTCCCCCGACGTCTACCGCACCACCGGTGGGCGGGAGACCGGCGAGAAGCTGGTCGTGCACCGCGACGACACCGGCGCCGTACGCCAATTGAACTGGGCCACCTACAAGTTCACCCGGGAGCCGCTCGCCTTCGGCGAGTGATTCCGTACGAACGAACCCCCACCGCAGCAGCGGTGGGGGTTCGTTCGTACGCGGTGTCGGCCGACGTCACTTCCAGGTGAGGTTGTGCTCGTAGTCGTTGTAGACGACCTTGGACGACTTGTCGCCGGTGATCTGGTAGATGTAGCAGCCCTTTCCGACCTCACCGACCTGCAGCGTCGCCGTCGAGTCGGTCTTGCAGGCGTCGACGTCGCCGTACATCCGGCGTGCGGTCTGGCCGGAGGCGAAGTCGGGGTGCAGGAACAGACCGTTGATCGCCGAGGTGCGGAACTTGCCGGTGGAGCCGATCTTGATCGGGCTGACCTCGAAGTTCACGAAGTAGACCGTGCCCTTGGCCTTGTCCAGGCCCTGCGAGTAGACCGAGTCGGGCGCGACCTGCAGGTCCTTCACCGTCAGCCGGTAGGTCTCGTCGTCGTCCTCGATGACGGCCGGGTCACCGAAGGAGAACGTGGCGTTCTTGTCGCTCGGCGTGACCGGGCCGGACGCCGTGGAGCCGCCGGTCGAGGACTCGGTGGAGGTCGAGGAGTCGCTCGAGGTGGACGACTCGGTCGAGCTGGAGGTGTCCGACGAGGAGGTCGAGCTGGAGCTGGAGCTGTCCGACGAGGTGGTGCTCGACGTCGAGGAGGACTGGGTTGGGGTCGAGGTCGCGGTGCCGGCCGTGTCGTCGGGCCCGCAGGCCGCCAACGAGAGGGCGCCGACGACGGCGAAGGCTGCGGCGACGGCGCGATTGCGAACAGCGTTGGTGGTCATGGTGTTTCCCCTCAGGAGTGCTTCGTATGAACCGGGCGTGTGACGGGGCGCCGGCCGGATCGGTTCCGGTCGGCGCCCCGTCATGTGAAGTCTGCTCGTCGAAGGCGCGGGTCAGGCCTTCTTCGCGGCCGACTTCGTCGTCTTCTTCGCCGCGGTCTTCTTGGCCGCCGTCTTGCGCGTGGTCGTCTTCTTGGCCGTGGTCTTCTTCGCCGCCCGCTTGCGGGTCGTCGGACCCTTCGCCCGCTTCTCGGCGAGCAACTCGAAACCGCGCTCCGGGGTGATGGTGGCCGGGTCGTCGTCCTTGCGCAGCGTCGCGTTCGTCTCGCCGTCGGTGACGTACGGACCGAAGCGGCCGTCCTTGACCACGACCGGCTTGCCGGACGCCGGGTCGTCGCCGAGTTCCTTCAGCGGCGCCGCGGCCGCACGACCGCGCTGCTTCGGCTGGGCGTAGATCGCCTCTGCCTCGGCGAGCGTGATGTCGAAGATCTGCGCCTCGGTCTGCAGCGACCGGGAGTCGCTGCCCTTCTTCAGGTACGGCCCGTAGCGACCGTTCTGCGCGGTGATCTCGACGTCCTCACCGGCGTCGTTCTTCGACACACCGACCACGCGCGGCAGGCTGAGCAGCTTCAGCGCGACGTCGAGGTCGATGGAGCCGAGGTCCATGTCCTTGAACAGCGACGCCGTCCGCGGCTTGACCTTCTTGGCGCCCCGCTTCGGCTTCTCGTCCGACTCGGGCAACACCTCGGTGACGTACGGCCCGTAGCGGCCGGCCTTGGCGACGATCTCGTGACCCGACTCGGGGTCCTTGCCCAGAACGCGCCCGTCGTCGTCCGCCGCCTCCAGCAGTTCGCGGATCTTCTCCGGGGTCATCTCGTCCGGCGCGATGTCGTCGGTGATCGACGCGCGACGCGTGTCCTTGACCTCGGCGCCGTCGGCGACCTCACCGGTGGCCGGGTCGACGCCGGTCGGCGCCAGTTCGGTGACGTACGGGCCGTAGCGGCCGACGCGCACGGCGAGGTTGTCGCCGATGCGGATCGTCGAGATCTCGCGGGCGTCGATCTCACCGAGGTCGTCGACCATCCGGCGCAGGCCCTCGCGGGACTCGCCCTCGTTGCCGAAGTAGAACTTCGTGAGCCACGCCACCCGCTGCTCGTCACCGGAGGCGATGCGGTCGAGGTCCTCCTCCATCGACGCGGTGAAGCTGTAGTCGACCAGGCCCGGGAAGTGCTCCTCCATCAACCGGGTGACCGCGAACGCGGTCCACGTCGGGATGAGCGCCGAGCCGCGCTTGGTGATGTAGCCGCGGTTGGTGATGGTGGCGATCGTCGGTTCGTACGTCGACGGGCGGCCGATGCCCATCTCCTCCATCGCCTTCACGATCGAGGCCTCGGTGTAGCGCGGCGGCGGCGAGGTCTCGTGGCCCTTCGCCTCCGCGTCGACGACCTCCAGGTCGACGCCCTCGGACAGCTTGGGCAGCCGGCGCTCGGCCTGCTCGTCGGCGTTGCGGTCGAAGTCGCGGCCCTCCTCGTACGCCGCCAGGAAGCCGCGGAAGGTGATGACGGTGCCGCTGGCGCTGAACTCGGCGACCTTCGCGCCGGCGGCGTCGATCGGCACCTCGAGCTTGACCGTCGCGGTCGAACCGCGGGCGTCGGCCATCTGGGAGGCGACGGTGCGCTTCCAGATCAGCTCGTAGAGGGCGTACTCGGTGCCGCGCAGCTCGCCGGCAACCTGCGCCGGGGTGCGGAACCGGTCACCGGCCGGGCGGATCGCCTCGTGCGCCTCCTGGGCGCCCTTGGCCTTGCCGGCGTAACGGCGCGGGGCGTCGGGGACGTACTCGCTGCCGTACAGGTCGCGGGCCTGGGTGCGGGCCGCGGTCAGCGCCGACTCGGACAGCACGACCGAGTCCGTACGCATGTAGGTGATGTAGCCGTTCTCGTACAGCCGCTGCGCGGCACGCATCGTGTCGCGGCTGGACAGGCGCAGCTTGCGGCTGGCCTCCTGCTGCAGCGTCGAGGTGGTGAACGGGGCGCTCGGGCGGCGGGTGTACGGCTTCTCCTGCACCGAGGAGACCGTGGCGTGGCCGGCCTTGACGGCCTCGGCCACGGCGGTGGCGCGCTGCGAGTCGAGGTGGACGACGCCCTTGCCGGTCAGCTGACCGCGGTCGTCGAAGTCGCGTCCGGTGGCCACGCGGGTGCCGTCCAGGCCGGACAGGCGGGCCCCGAAGTCCTTGCCGGCACCGGCGGTGAACTCACCGTCGACGTCCCAGTACGACGCCGCCCGGAACGCCATCCGCTCGCGCTCCCGCTCGACGATCATCCGGGTGACGACCGACTGCACGCGGCCCGCGGACAGGCCCTGGCGGACCTTGCGCCACAGCACCGGGCTGACCTCGTAGCCGTACAACCGGTCGAGGATGCGCCGGGTCTCCTGGGCGTCGACCAGCGAGGTGTCCAGGTCGCGGGTGTTGTTCGCCGCGCGCAGGATCGCTTCCTTGGTGATCTCGTGGAAGACCATCCGCTTGACCGGAACCTTGGGCTTGAGGACTTCCAGCAGGTGCCACGCGATGGCTTCGCCCTCGCGGTCCTCATCGGTCGCGAGCAGGAGTTCGTCGGAGTCCTTCAGGGCGCGCTTGAGCTCGGCGACCTTCTTCTTCTTGTCGGCGTCGACGACGTAGTAGGGCTCGAAACCGGAGTCGACGTCGACCGCGAACTTGCCGAACGGACCCTTCTTCATCTCGGCCGGCAGCTCCGAGGGGGTCGGCAGGTCACGGATGTGACCGGCGCTGGCGTCGACGGTGTAGTCGGCGCCGAGGAAGCCACCGATCTTCTTGGCCTTGGCGGGTGACTCGACGATGACGAGCTTGCGCGACACTTCGATGTGCTCCTTGTCTCGGGCACCGTGCAGTGGATTCGTCACTGCTTCGACGGCAACCGTGCTGACCGTAACCCGTCGCGGTGGAAGGGCACTACATCACCCGGCCCGCTGTGAGCCGCGTCACGCGGTGGCGGACACCGCGTCACGCGGTGGCGGACACCAGGAATCCGGTCTCGACCAATCGGCGTACGACGGGTTCGGCGCGCTCGACCAGGTCGGCGGCATCGCGCTCCAGCAGGGCCGCGATGGCGTTGATCGCCTGGCGGGCGGTGAGCTCGCCGTCGGCGACGGAGAGGTAGCCGCTGGTCACGGTGTCGACGTGCAGCTGCCGGCCGAGGCCGCCGCCCTGGGTCACGCGGATGACCCGCGGGTCCTCCTCGCCGGGGTGGAAGAAGCGCTCCTCGGTGACGTCGTCGGCCACCCGCCACGGCTGGTCGAGCACCTCGCCGGGGTGTTCCGCGGTCCAGGTGAGGGCGGCCAGTTCGCGGTCGACGGCGGGTCCCATCGGCGTCGCGACCGGACCGGTGTGTTCCTCCAGCACCCGGAACGGCTCGCGGTCGGTGGCCGGCCGCTGCAGGGTGATCACACCGAAACCGACGTGGTCGACCTCGCGCGCGGCGAAGTCGTCGAGCCAGGCTTCGTACATCCGGGTGTAGGTGGGGGTGCCCGGCCGGTGGCCGCCGTCGCGGGCCCACAGCTCGGCGTACTCGGCCGGGTCCTGGGTCTCGCGCTGCACCACCCACGCATCCAGCCCGGTCGGTGCCAGCCACTCGCGGACGACGTCGGTCCAGTCCTGACCGGCGCGCACCTCCCAGTTGCCGAGCAGCTGCGCCACCCCACCGGGCTCGAGCACCTGCTCGACCTGCTGCACGACGGTTCGTACGAGGGAGTCGCCGACCATGCCACCGTCGCGGTACTCGAACTGCGGCACCCCGTCGACGCGCGGCGTGATGACGAACGGCGGATTGCTGACGACCAGGTCGAACCGGCGGCCGGCGACGGGTTCGAACAGCGACCCCTGCACCAGCTCCCAGTCGAGGTCGTTCAGCGCGGCGTTGAACGCGGCGATCTCGACGGCCTGCTCGGACAGGTCGGTCGCGGTGACCCGGTCGCAGTGACCGCTGAGGTGCAACGACTGCACGCCGCAGCCGGCACCCATGTCGAGCGCCGCGCCGGCGCGGCGGCGCGGGGTCCATCCGGCGAGCGTGGTCGAGGCGCCACCGATGCCGAGGACGTGCTCGTCGGCCAGCGGTTGGTCGGTGACCAGTTCGGACAGGTCCGACACGACCCACCAGTGCCGCTCGTCGGCGGCGTACGGGCGCAGGTCGAAGCGGGAACGCAGACCGTCGGGGACCTCGGCGGCGAGCCCGAGCCGTACGAGGGTGGCGGCGCCGACGGTCGGCAGGGCCAGGTCGAGGTCCTCGGCGGACTCGGCCGAGCCGAGGGCGAAGAACCGGATCAGGACGTCGAGCGGGGCGTCGCCGCGTACGGCGCGGCGGGCGGGCAACACCTGTTCGCGGTGCAGTGCGGCGGCGGCGACCGGGCCGAGGCGGGTCTCGATGCCGTCGACGGTGAAGTCCGCGGCGGCCAGATCGGCGCGCAGGTCGGCCAGGGCGGCCCGGTCCGGGCTCAGCCCGGTGGTGTTCGGCTCCGTCGTCACATCGAGGAGACGGCCGGCGAGCTGTCGGCCCGCAGCGCCTCGTCGACGGTCGGGAAGATCCGGAACACCTTGTCCAGCCCGGTGATCCGGAAGTTGCGCAGGGTGCGCTCCTGCTGGGTGACCAGCAGCATGTCGCCGTCCTGCAGGCGCAGCGCCTTCAACCGACCGACCAGCACACCCAGGCCGGTCGAGTCCAGGAACGGGACCTCGGTGAGGTCGACGACGAGTTCGTTGTGGCCCTCGGCGATCGCTCGCGACAGCTCGTCGCGCAACCGCGGAGCCGTCGAAACGTCGATGTCACCGGCGACGTGTACGACCAATCGGTCGCCGCCCGGGGTCTGGGTGACGTTGAGCTCCAAGGGGCAGTCCTCCGAGATTCGGGTTCAGATGGACGAGGACAGATCCAGCTCCCCCACCCACTTTCCCGCAGAACCATACGCCACAACACGCGTTACGCCTATCCGTCCGTAGTACGGTGCCCCCGACCATGGCTGAGCAGCGCTCCGTCGGCTCCGACCGGCTGCACGAACCCACCGACTTCGATCCGCGGGTGGCGCTCGCCGCCCTCACCGGGGTCGGCACCGGCGACCTCACCCACGTCACCGATCTTCCGCAGCGCTCGGCGCGCACCGCCGACTGGCCGGACTGGGTGCATCCCGCGGTGGAGGCCGCGATCCGCGGAACCGGCGTGACCAGCCTCTGGAGCCACCAACGAGCGGCCGCCGACCTGGCCCACGCCGGACAACACACGATCATCAGCACCGGCACCGCCTCCGGCAAGAGCCTCGGCTACCAGTTACCGATGCTGAGCGCGATCGCGTACGGCGCCACGGCACCCACCGGCCGCGGCGCGACCGCCCTCTACCTCGCCCCGACGAAGGCCCTGGCCGCCGACCAGGAGGCCAGGCTGCGGGCGTGGGCGGTGCCCGGGGTGCGCGCCGCCGTGTTCGACGGCGACACCCCGCTGGACGAACGACGGTGGATCCGCGACCACGCGCAGCTGATCCTGAGCAACCCGGACCTGCTGCACCACACCCTGTTGCCCGGCCACGAGCGGTGGGCCTCGTTCCTGCGCAAGCTCAGCGTCGTGGTGATCGACGAGTGCCATCAGTACCGCGGGGTGTTCGGCACCCACGTCGCGTTGGTGCTGCGGCGGTTGCGCCGGGTCGCCCGTCGCTACGGCGCGGAGCCGGTGTTCGTGCTCGCGTCGGCGACGACCGCCCGGCCGGCCGAACACGGCGCGGCGCTGATCGGAGCGCCGGTGACCGCGGTGACCGACGACGGTTCCCCGCGCCGCGCGACCACCCTGGCCCTCTGGCGCCCGGGGATGATCGACACCGACGAGGGGCCGGTGCGCCGCGGCGCAATCGCCGAGTCGGCCGACCTCACCGGGGCGTTGGTCAACCACGGGGTGCAGACGCTCACCTTCGCCCGCTCCCGCGTCGGTGTCGAGCGCGTCGCCGACACGGTGCGCCACCAGGTGTCCGACCGCACGGTCGAGGTCGCCGCCTACCGCGGCGGGTACCTCCCCGAGGAACGGCGCGCACTCGAGCGTGGGTTGCGCACCGGCGAGCTGCGCGCCGTCGCCGCCACCAACGCCCTCGAGCTGGGCATCGACGTCAGCGGTCTCGACGCGGTCGTGATCGCCGGTTGGCCGGGCACCACCGCGTCCCTGTGGCAGCAGATCGGCCGGGCCGGGCGCAGCGGGCGGCGCTCGCTGGCCGTCTTCGTCGCGGCCGACGACCCGCTCGACACCTACCTCGTCACCCATCCGGACGAACTGCTGCAGCGCCCGGTCGAACCCACCGTCATCAACCCCGAGAACCCGCACGTGCTCGCGCCGCACCTCGCCGCCGCGGCGTACGAGCTGCCGTTGACCCGCGACGACGTCGCCTGGTTCGGTGACGCCCTGCCGGTGCTGGCCGACACACTCGCCGAGGCCGGCATCCTGCGACGCCGACCGCGCGGCTGGTTCTGGGACCGCGACGACCGACCCGGCGACCATGTGGATCTGCGCGGCGGGCTGGGCGAAGCGGTCTCGATCGTCGAGCGCCGCACCTCGCGGGTTCTCGGCACCGTCGACGGGGACCGGGCCGAGTCGACCGTGCACCGCGGCGCCGTCTACGTGCACCAGGGCGCGCCGTACGTCGTCACCGGGCTCGACCTCGACCACGCCACCGCCGAGGTGGCGGCCGGTGACCCGGGGTGGACCACCGCACCGCTGTCGGACTCCGACTTCGAGATCGCGCAGGTGGAGCAGCAGCGCACCCTCGGCGACCTCACCTGGGCGTATGGGCAGCTGCGGGTGCACTCGCAGGTGACCGGCTTCCTGCGGCGCGACCATCACGGGAACGTCCTGGGTCGACACCCGCTGGACTTCCCGCGGCACACGCTCGCGACCCGCGGCGTCTGGTGGACGTTGCCCGAGGCGGCGCTGGCCGCCGTGGACGTCGGACCCGAGGAACTGCCCGGGTCGTTGCACGCCGCCGAGCACGCCGCGATCGGGCTGCTCGGACTGGTCGCGCAGTCGGACCGCTGGGATGTCGGCGGGGTGTCGACCGCGCTGCATCCGGACACCGGCCTGCCCACGGTCGTCGTGTACGACGGTTTCCCCGGCGGTGCCGGCATCGCCCAGCGCGGCTTCGAGGACCCGGTCGGTTGGCTCGGGGCCACACTCGACG